>DAOWDY010000098.1 GCA_030638785.1 Candidatus Thorarchaeota archaeon | reverse complement strand
TTGGTACGACTATGCTCAGATACGGTCCATGACTCAGTCACCAGATGGAACCATTTACCTTCTCCTAGCAATGGGTGGTTTCCATCCCGGACGAGTAATTATTAGAATGAACCAAGATGGAATTCAGCTTGAGAATTATACAGTAGCTTTTAGTGAAGAATTGTACATGGCATATAATGTTCCACAATACATGGATATTCACATTAGCTCAAACAACATAGTCTATTTGTGTGGACGAATGCTCGATGATGAATGGGACTATTCGGTTACAGTAGCTGTCCACGGAATAGAACCACTCTTCTTTGGCTCATTCGGTGGAACCCTACTAAGTACCGGTATTGCTACAACTGCAATCATTAGCACAATAGTTGTATGGCACTTTTTGCAAAAAAACAAAAAATGAAATTTCATCTTCCATCAATAGTTAGTATCTGTTTTATCTCACATTATTTGCTTTCAAAATAAAATCGTCCACTTCTATGATGAGTTGCAATAGGATTACAGTGGTAGCGCTTAATAGAAACATATGCTATATTACAATATGAATATTATGAGGAATTTAATGTTGCAATACGAATATTAAAGGAGGAGGACCCCGTTCGACCCAGAATCCCAATTGCATCAATTCTTGTGTTCATTCTCCTCGCAGGTATGATACCTGTCTATGCCCAAGAAGCAGGCCAAAATTCTGCATACATTCCAACAGATCTGTACGATTCAATGGAGCTTCTAAATAACCCAGATTTAGAGGAAACCGTCGAGTTCGGAATATCTGGGGATTCTGGGGAGTTTTCTTATTCACAGAATCAAGACGGGGGAATGGTGACACTCAATTGGACTCACGTTGCCGACACTGAACTTGAATACAACCTCTCCAAGGCACCCCCCAATGATATGGAGTTTGTTTATTTCTCTCAAGGGTTTACATGGGATTACGATGAAACACCAATAGCATTGAATCTATCTTTAATATACAACATCACTACTACTGAGGATTTTCATTTTTACCCAGTGGTAGGATTCTATGAGATTGGAATCTGGTTCGTACACCCCAATGGAGATTGGTTGCAAATTAATAATTTCTATGGGGGAGAGGATCAGTTATTTTATCAATGGAATATTATAGGTGATTGGGCGTTGGAAGATATTTTCCAAGGCCTTCTAGAAGCTGAAGGCAATGCAACCTCAAAGTTGGTTGTTGGTTTGGTTCCCTCTATACAGTTTGTTTTAGAGGGGAGTACACGATGGAGAGTGTACACCGGATCTGTTCTCATCAGTTTTAAAGAAGTAAGTATGAACGTCATCTATAGGACAGCGAATGACCTACCAACTCCTGAGGAACCTCTCTATGAAATATCGTGGAAACAGGGAGATCGCGATGAATATCTTTCTTCTTGTATCACTCCAGAAGGTTACACCTACATCCTCTCAACTTACGATTATTCCGATGGAATTTCACTAACTAAACTCGATCCTCAAGCAGAAGTGGTCTGGAGAAAGACATGGAATAGTACGAATACCGTATTTTGGGATGATATCGCCTATCATAATGACATAGTATACTTAGTTGGTCCATCTGAAGACCAAGGGGGAGGTACCAATATCATGGTAACAGCGCTTGATAGGAATGGGAATCATAGATGGAGCAAGGTATTTGATTACGATTTTTTCGATAGCCCAAGGGGAATTGAGATTAGTGATGACGGTGAGATATACATAGGGTGTTCATCGTATGATACTGGGGATCATCAATCGGATCATTTGATAAAGTTGAACTTAGAAGGCTTGCATATCTGGGAGAGGGAATTCGGACTATACGACTGGGATGAAATCATCGATTTGGGTATCAGTAGAGAAGGTCATATCTACACTCAGACATATGATCAGATCATCCAATGGAATAAATATGGAGAAAGACAGTGGGATATTGAGGATTACATAGAAGAGATGTTTGTACTCTCAGATGGTTCTGTTCTAGCTATCAAATCACCCTATTACTATTATCCTAGGCATTTGAATCTTACAAAGTATACTTCTGAAGGAGAGATAGAATGGTTCCAGATGCTTCCTCTCCGTAATACTGAAGATTGGATCGACTATTTAGAGATACGGTCCATGACTCAAGGTTCAGATGGAATCATCTATCTTCTTCTTGCGTTTGATGGTTTCTATCCTGGACAATTGATCATGAGATTGAACCAAGATGGGACTCAACTCGAGAATTATACAGTTTCTATAAGTGAGGACTTGCGGACCTTAGTTGACGTTCCAGAATATATGGATATTCACGCCAGCTCAAACAACTTTGTCTATTTATGTGGAGAATTTATTCATGAGCGCATATGGTGGTCCTCGAACGCTTCAATTATAATATCTATCCTTGATATGGAACCACTCTTTTTGGACTCCTTCGGTGGAACGCTGCTGGCGACAGGTATAGCAACAGCTGCAATCATTGGCACCATTGTTGCATGGACTCTTTGGCCGAAGAAGAAGTGATATTACCATTCACCTTAGTGATTTCCTCTACTTTTAGCTCACCTTTATCTGCTTTCAAAACAAATTCATCACAGGACCACTTGGTTTCTATATCGTTGAGAAAGGAGCGGAAAATAGGGTCATGCAAGATTTCCTAGCATTGGCAGTTCTGTTGAGAGAACTCTCCTTTGGGGTTCTCATCATTGGATTATTCTATACATTTGGAATGTTCTTTCTTGGAAAAGTATTCGCTGCAATATCAGAACATGGAGCTGAGCATGATGTCGATCATGACGTTGACCACGATGTTGATCATGACATAGACCATGATGTAGACCACGACATAGACCATGATGTAGACCACGACGTAGACCATGATGTAGACCACGATATAGACCATGATATCGATCACGACATAGACCATGATGTGGACCATGCGGTTGAGCATGATTACGAGAAAGACTACGAGAAGGACTATGATACCGATGTAGACCATGACATAGAGAAAGATGTTGACCATGATGTGGAAAAAGGAGTACATCACGGAGCTGACCATGAAGTTGATGTTGATCATGAACTTGATGTAGAGAAAGATGGATTCTTTGAGTTCGCTCGAGGTGCACCTCTTGGTGTAACCATTGGTACCTCACTTGTTACGTTTGGTTTCTTTGGTTCAGTTATCTACTATGAGGGTATTGGAATACCTATTTTTGGCAAATTACTGATTCACGTTTTTGGAGTTGTGCTCGTTGTCTGGGCGTTCCGTTCAGCCTTGAGTCGAATATTCGTAGAAACAGGATTCATGATTCGTCCACGACACTTAGTAGGGCGACAAGTAGAAGCTACATCTACAATTAATGATGGTTTTGGAGAAATAAGAACAGATACAGAAATGGGTCTCAGGAGATTCCATGCCAGACCATTTGTCAAAGGAAACGAGTACAAACGTGGAGTTGATCTATGGATCATTTCTGCTGATGAAAAGTTTGTCTACGTTGACAAGAGCAAAGATATCAAACGGTGGGCACATGAACAGACCAAGTCTGAGAGTGTGCAATAGAAGAATTCATCCCTCGGAATTTTCCTTTTTAACCTAATGCTTCCAGCAGCGTGAAAAGTGGTTTTTAATACATTCTGAACCATTCTAGATATTGTTCTCCTCTCTACACATGCGTGATCTCTTCGCCAAAGGGGAGAGGTGATGAATCCTCTCCCCAAAGAGAAATCTAATTCTTGTTTTCCGACTCGATTTTCTGCTGCATGCCAGAAAGGGTTTATATTACTTCACACGAAAGGTCACGTGAGAACGTAATCTCTTGGCCTAGTCAGGGATTTACTTCGTATTGGAGAAACGCTGTAAGAAAACTGCAGCGGGGTGAGATTCAAGGGGCAGAGAATCTCAGACGAAGGAAGGAGATTAAGAATCAGAATAACAGTAAGAGTAGAATCACAAATGCAGGCATCAATATTTGACTGGTTTGCACAAAATCCAGCCCTTGCAGCTGCCATCTTTGGAATTCTAGCTATTCTCTTGTTCGCATTTTATATCAAGAAGTATGTTCGGATCTTTGACCCTAACATCTTCTATGTACATCTGCGAAAAGGTAAGGCTAGGAAACAGGGCGAGGGGGGTATGGTCATCCGAATACCTTTCTTGGACAGAATCCTTGCGGTTGATAGAACTGTCCAGCAGCTGAACATTTCAGCTGAGTCAGTGTTATCCAAGGAGAAACAAAAAATCAAACTAAATGCAGTTCTTCAGTGGCAAGCTGATAACGCTATTGCTACTATTAACAACGTCAAATGGAGCGAGATTCCTCCACGTCTTACTGCAATCATTGAATCAGTTATCAGAACAGCTTGTGCGCAACTATCAGTAGAAGAGATACTTGAGGAGCGTCAGCTGATTATAGAAGCAATCAAGAAAGAACTCATAGATATTGTCAGTGAGTGGGGTCTCAAGGTAGTTACAGTCGAGTTGGTCGATGTATCAGTCATCAATGAATCATTCCTCAGAGACATGGCTAAGCCTCGAGAAGCAGAAATGCACAGGTTAGCACAAATCGCTCTTATTAGTGCTGATCAGTCAACAGGTTCACGAGATATTGAGCGGACTAAAGTAATTCGTGAAAAAGAAATCGCTCGGGACAAACAGGTCGGTGTTATGGAGCAGGACCAGCTCAGAGATATCCAAGAGGCTGAGAAGCGAAGAGAACAGAGCGTTCTTGAGATTAACCTCCAGAAAGACCTGATGGCACGTAAATACGAAAAGCAACAGGCTGAGGTTGAGGCTGAAAAAGACCTGGAAGTTGCGAAGCTAAACGCAGAAGCTGAGAAGCAGAGAAAGATCAAACAAGAAGTTGAAGTACAAGCTCAACGGATCCTTCAGGAAGCCAAGGCTGAGGCCAGTAAAATCAGCGCCATTGCTACTGCTGAAGCGGATCAGATCAAGCAGATTACCACAGCTCAAGCTGAGGGTATCAAGAAAACTCTGGACGCTGCAAGAGATTATTCACCTCAAGCTTTCGCTAGAGACTTTTTACAGATGCTACCAGAGATATACAAGAATATTGACATCGGTGATGTTACTCTCTTCGGTGGCGGAGGAGGAGGAACTGGTGAAGAAGGAGAAGGGGGAGGATCTGAAGCATTCAAGGTCTTTGGTAATGTCATGTTACCTATGATGGTGATGGCAAAGATGATGGGCTTCGACTACAAATCCCTCATGAAGGAATCACTCGGTGAATTTGCTGCCAAGGACGATGAGGATAAGAAAAAGAAATAGATCATAACCGCACCCCGTGGATGTTGAGGTCCATAGGGTGTGGCCGTATTTTTTTGGGACTTATTTGGTTCTCTTCAAATACCAAATTAGCTTGTCGCCCTCTTCAACAAGTTCAACAATTTCATTTCCAGTTCTCTTAGCAAAAGCTGGAAAGTCCTTCTTAGTACCAATATCAGTGGCGGTGACTTTCAGAATCTCGCCGATTTCAATTGTTTTCATTTGCTTCTTTGTTTGAAGAATTGGCATTGGGCATCTAAGGCCACTAGCATCGAATTCCTTTGCAACTTGGTGGTCTGCCATGAGTTATCAATTGAGGTTTCCCCAAAGAGGTTCCCATTTATTCTTTGCTATATAGTGTTCACACTCACAATAAACTAAATGTACGAAACCCATCATCTCTGGTACTCTACACTTTCTGTAACTATTAGCTAAAGAAAGCGTTGCTATTCCAACATCCTTAATAATCAGAAAAATTGGCGTGAATAAAATTCAGGTGAACAACAATGGCGTTTTACCAACTACTCCTGTTTGTTCTCTTCGCCTTGAACATGAGTGCCATGTTCAGCGGCTTCTTGCTGGCGAGGAGAATGGGCATGTATCTCATGATGCAGGTCATGATGTTGATGTTTGCTATGATGATTGGGTTAGTCGCATTGATTCTTCCCTTCATCGGATTTGCAGACTTTGTATACTGGCTAGTACTTGTTGATCTTGTACTTGTCTTGATAGCATTCCTTCTGGAATTCGGAACTGTACTTCCAATACTTATGAAGACAATGCAAGGTGCACCTATCCACAGCGCACACATTACAAACTTGATTATGTCCCTATTCTATCTCATAGGACTAGTCTTGTTCTGGAGTGAACTAATCCTTATCTAATAGAGGAGATGAATGAATAATGCCTTCACTATACATAATTGGTCAATGGGGCCCCGAAACAGCTGAGCGTTGTTTTGGACCCTTTGTAACTGGGACAACCGCACAGGCACAGGATGTTGAAACTAGCATCTTCCTGATGATGGATGCAGTATACCTCATAAAGAAAGGTATACCTGAGAAAATGAGGGCTCCTGGTTTCCCACCACTTCAAGACCTCATCAAGGCATTTCTTGATGAAGGTGGTAAGATCCAAGTCTGCTCTAACTCCTACGAATTTCGTGGAATGAAAGAGGAAGACTTCATGGATGAGAGAATCGAAGTTGCAGGCGCTGCAACTATGATCGATGAAGTGTTACAGCACGACAGAACAATGACTTTCTAAAGGGATTAGGGGCTTATGCCCCTCTCCTTCTCTATTTTTCTTCTCACAGTTTTGGAATAACTTTGGTCCCTAACATATCTAGCTGAGAAACCTCTGATTCGTGAGGCAACATGAGAATCACGTCAGACACACCGAGCTCGTCGTATGCGCGTAATTTCTCAACAAGCATCTCAGGTGTTCCCCACATTGCTGAACTAACTCTCTTCTTATAGTCCTCAACGCTGACATTTCTTTTCTCAGCTCCCTCGATGATAGCAACCTCCATGGCGTCCTCAGAAACAAAACAACGCGACCAGAAACCAACAGATCTTTTAATCTCAGAGGGATTTCTGCCATGCTTCTCCGCAAACCCATCGAGTTTAGTAAACATTTTCGAACACTGTTCTGCAGTGTATGTCCATGCAACATTGATACCATCACCATACTTGGCTGTCAACTCAAGCATCTTCTTCCGACCATACATTGTTCCAATCCAAACTGTTGGATGAGGTTTTTGGAAAGGTTTTGGAAATGATATCAGTTCATCAGTTGAATAATGGGAACCTTTGAAACTGAAGTGGTCGTTCATCCAGATTCCTTTGATAATCTGAACTGCTTCTGCAAGCTGTTCAATTCTTGTCAAAGAATCAGGAAAGTTGTATCCATAGGCGTTGTACTCAATTTGTTTCCAACCAGCTCCTATTCCGAATTCAAGACGGCCTTCGGAGAGAACATCAAGAGTTGCCGCCATTTTCGCATGTACAGGAGGATGGCGATAACTATTGCAGAAAACCAGACTGCCAACTCGTATATTCTTGTTATCACGAACCAATGCCGTCATTAGAAGCCATGGGTCCAACAACTCCTTGTCTATGGCGTTCTTATCAAGCATAAAGTGATCTGAAAACCATAATGTGGTGAAACCATTCTTTATGGCAGATTCAGAGATGTTCAATACATCAGAATAACTGAATCCAAACTGAGGTTCAATCTGTACTCCAAATTTCATTGCTATTCAAAAAAACAAAGACACAATATCCAATAATACTTTGGTAAGAAGGGCTTGTTGCTCAAAATGGATAGCATGCTTTCATAAAGAGATTCATCATTGCCGTACGAACTTCATCAACGTCTGCAAAACCAGTAATCTCTGTACCACAGATCCTAGTTGTAGGGAGCATTGGCAATTCATCTTCCGTCACGTTTGAGTTAGGATCATCTACGTTCACTACTTCTAACACTGATATAGGAACACCGAGCTCGTCCATAACGGCAGTTACAATCTCGTAAGTTGGCTCGCAAAATAGGCAGTGATTCGATTTGTAGAACGTTATACAAGTGGAACGTCCACATTCCAGTATCTTCTGTTCATTCCAAGACTGAAGTAAAAGAACGAATCTTGCACCTTTAGTGTGGTCATTCTCTTCTCGATCTTCGACCCATACACTTCCACCCAATCTCTCTATAATCCGATCTACGAGAGTTAAGCCCAAACCTCGACCAACGATTTGAGTTTCAGGTGCACCTGACCTACGAAAAATATGCTCTTTCAGAGAATTTGGAACACCGGACCCTGAATCTTCTAAGGAGATTCTAACCTTATCTTTTCCTTTCGTGCTCTCACCAAAAACATTGACAATCACTTCGTCTGACTCATCAAATTGAGCGGAATTAAGAAGTATGTTGAAGAAAACAGTTTGTAAATCAGAATGGCCTTCAATAATGATTTCCCCTTCCTTGAAGTTTGTGTTTACTGTCAATTTCTTCCAAGGTAATTCTGCCCCTACAAGTTCGATAGCTTGTGAGAGGGTATGATGGACATCAGTCCAATCAAGATCGTATGTCTTTTCTCCGAGGTTAATAATCGCACGTAGATTAGATATCATTCGTGCGGCTTTTCGAACTTCATGAGTAGTTTGACGTACCAAGTTTCGTCCTGCTTCAGGAATATTTGACATTTCTTCAATTAGACCAAGAGAGAACACAAGACTCTGATTTACATTATTCAGGTCATGCGTCATTACCTCTAGAACAAGTGATGACCGTTCTCTGTCAGCTATTGCTCGAGCCTCAGCATGCTTTCGTCTGTCAATATTGACCGCCATCAGTCCTATGGATTCTTTCAATCCTGGCGACTTCAACAAGCTTGCAGTCACACTCACCCATATTCTTGCTCCATCAGCATCGACCATTTGAACCTCTAGGTCTTTGATTTCCTTTCCTTGCATCACCTCAGACACAAGTAGCCTCCCTGCATCAGCAGATGTTCCATTTTCAGGAAAGATAGAAGAGATATTTCTCTTAAGAAGCTCCTTGCTATCATATCCAAGGAGAGTCTCTGCAACATTGTTTACTTCTTGAATAATCCCATATTGACTCAAATAGAAATATGCCATCGGGGACGAATCGAACAACTTTTGGTATCGTCTTTCAGACGCACTCTTAGAATCTTCTTGTTCGTTTCGCTTTCTTTTGGATTTGTCATCCAGCATGTCCGATTCTTCGGTCACATTCTCGTCCCCTAAGGGATTTTGTGTCTGGAATTAGGGTTAACTTTCTAACCCAGACTATTTCGTGATGTTTGCACTACTGATGTGTACTTAGCATCATTCGGTCCCAAATTAAACCATCGAATTTCGTAGATAATACTTATTGTGAGAGACTTGTATTTATTGTAGTTCGTGACTTACACTCAACAGCAGTATCAATTTGTATAATCAATGCCATCGTTAGCTAGTGCCTAACATAACCCTTAAGAGGAACATTATATTTGAATACTCGTTCAACTATTCAAATATAGCAGGTACTTTACATGTCATCTTCTAGTTCTAAAAGAGCCGTGGTTCATGTCGAAGCTGATGAGATACACGAAGTAGTGAAAATCTTCAAGGCACTCTCAGACAACACAAGAATTCAGATTATTTCACTTCTTACTCAGAAGACAAGGTTCAACGTTTCGGATCTTGCAGCTGCTCTTGACATGGACATTAGTAGGGTGAGTCACCAGTTGACGAAATTAGAGAATATGGGTTTCATTGGACATACCAGGAAAGGAAGGAACATTTACTATGAGCTCCAAGACAAATGCATCAGAACCATCCTCAGAACTGCAAAAGAACATGTCAGTGGAAAGTAGCTCCGTATGTTCCCACTGCGAGGTAGAACGTTCTGCAAAGGAGGATGTCAGTTTCAGAATAAAGTATACACTGGCAGTGATCTCAGGAGCAGCAATGTTACTTGGACTCGTGTTCTCCCTTCTAGCTTATTCACCAATTCTAGTGTATGGTAGTTTCCTAGTAGCCTTACTCAGTGCAGGAAGATGGATCATTGTCAATGGGCTCAAGAGTATCATGAAGGCACATCTTGGAATTAGTTTCCTGATGACTACTGCAGCCTTTGGGGCATTTATCATTGGAGAACCCGCCGAGGGAGCTGCGGTTATGTTTCTATTTTACATTGCAGAGCTTCTAGAAGAGAAGGCAGGAGACAAGGTAAGGACAGAGATTCAGAGCCTAATGAAACTTGAAACACCATCTGTTTCTCTAAAGGCTGGAGAAATGGAGTCATGTGCTCATCCTGACGATGTGTCGGTAGGTCAGATTTTTATTATTCGCCCAGGTGAAAGAATCGGTCTTGATGGGGATATCATCTTTGGAGCATCCACAGTTAATCAAGCACCAATAACTGGGGAGTCAATTCCTCTGGAGAAAAACATTGGTGATGAAGTCTATGCAGGGACCATGAATATTGATGGCTACCTCGAGGTCAAAGTAACAAAGAATTCAAAGGATTCAGTACTTTCAAGGATTATCGACTTGGTCAGAGACGCAAGAAAATCAAAATCTCAGACTGAGAAGTATGTTGCAAGATTCTCTCATATCTATACACCAATTGTTGTAACCGGAGCTTTGTTAATAGGTTTCATAGCGCTAATCTTAGGAGCACCGATAGAAGATGCAGTTTACAGGGGTCTCACCCTTTTGGTCATATCTTGCCCCTGTGCATTCGCAATATCAATCCCGGTCAGTATGGTTTCTTCAATCGCGGGATCGGCCAGGGAAGGAGTGCTTGTCAAAGGATCCGACTACATTGAGAAACTTAGCAAGACACAGATAGTTGCGTTTGATAAAACAGGAACCCTAACTCAGGGTGAATTATCATTGGAGAACATTTGTCTCCATAATGATTCAAACCAAGAGGAAGTACTTGCCGCAGCAGTCGCCCTAGAAATGATGTCTGAACATCCAATAGCACATGCGCTTGTCGAATCAGCACAGAGCAAGGGTCTCTCAATATCTCAAGCGCGAGATTTTGTCAATATTCCGGGTAGAGGAGTCATGGGATATGTCGGTAATAGCAAGTACATTATCGGAAATCGAAAATTGCTAGAAGCTGAAGCCATCGAGCTGCCTCCTCTGGAACATGAGTGTGGAAATGGAACCATGGTATTTGTTGTTAAAGATGGAGAACATATTGGCACAATCATTCTCGGTGATGCAATTCGTGAAGGCACTAAAGAAGCAGTAAGAAACCTCAAACAACAGGGCATTCGTACAATCATGTTGACGGGCGATAATACAGAAGTTGCCAGAATAGTGGCCAATGAGATAGGATTTGATGAATTTGAGTCCGAACTCCTACCAGAGCAGAAAGTAAGACATGTTCAAGCACTTTCCCAAGAAGGATCAACCATTATGGTTGGAGATGGTATCAATGACACTCCTGCACTTGCAACAGCAGATGTAGGAATAGCAATGGGTGTAATTTCTAGTGACGCAGCCATCGAAACTGCGGACATTGCACTCATGGAAGAAGATCTGAGAAAGATACCACGGCTCATTGCTCGTGCAAAAAGAACAATGCGAATTGTAAGGCAAAATGTTGCTTTATCGATTAGTGTCAAAGCTTTCATTGGTGTTCTTGCAGTTCTAGGATATGCGACATTGTGGATGGCTATTGCATTTGGTGATATGGGATTAACTCTTGTAGTCATTGCAAATGCACTTCGACTCTCTAGGAAGAAATCCAATTAGAACCCACTTACTTGTACGACTTTAGAGCACGTACTGACAATGATAGGAACAACAACACTGTGAAGAGCGTAAATGCTGGGAGAACTGCGACCAACATAGTACTATTTGCGAATTCTGATGCAATCCACAGAATTATTCCTCCCAGTACTAGATTGATTGCTGGAAATGAAAATGCTAGGGGGACAGGTGGATTTTTCGGAGTATTAGTGAAAACTGGAACATAAGCGCCTGCCATTATCCCTGTAGCTGCAAACACCAAAATCATTGGTGCTGCTAACGTCAAGAGGTATATGGACCCTGGAACTCGGAAGAAGTAGAGAAGAAACAGGTAGAGAGGTACTGAAGTGGCTCCAATTTCAAGAATGCTTAGGAGATATTTTGCTAATACAATGTCTTTGGATCTAAAGGGACTGGCTCGAAGCAGGTAGATATTATCTTTCTCTTCCACGAATGCAAGGAGTGATGTCAAGGAGGACATTTGGGTCAACAAGATTACTATCAGCATGAACGCAGGTATGATTGAATGAGTATACTGGGGAGGAATCGGTAGTGGGGAGAGCCAGAGAGGTTGAAAGAGATTGAGGTAGATACCTAAAGCTATTCCTACGATCACATACAAGTATTTCCAGAATTGGAGTGGAGTTCTCATCTTACTCCAAAAATCTTTGAGCATTATCCAAATCATCGGGTCAGTAAACCTGGATTCAGAGAAATCGACTTGTCCTCTCACGCGCCTGCTGAAACTACCCTCAGCTTCCTCCTTTGACATTTTTGTTGAGAACAGCTCATAGTAATCAGAATCACTGATGTTTGTTAGCACTAACAACCCAATGAAATATGATACAAGTAGGAATACAAACACGGTGATAGGATCAATTCCTGGAGAATGGATACCTGTCAGCTGCATAAGAATAACACTTACTTGGTTTGCGGGGATGCCCAATTGGAAGATTGGATGCCAAGTGGTTACTGGTAAAGATGGAAGGTATGCAGCAGCGATAATGATTGGAAATGCGAGGAAGCGAAACCTAGTCTTGAAACGTTTGTCAATCTTGTTTTTCATTATACTGCATATTCCACCTAGGAAGTAATTCACTTCGAGAAAAACAATGATTGCTAAAATGGCAAGCATGATTCCACTAGCCACAAGACCGGATTGTACGATTATTGGTAATACAACAATGAAACCAAGAAAGATGTAGTAGAACTTTCGAATTATTCGACGAATATACCTACCCAAGAAAAGTTGGTGGGGTTGAACAGGACTGACCATCATGATGTATTCATCGGGACTCTCAAGAACTTCTGCTGGACCAACACCAAAATATCCACTGCCCACAGAACCCAAGGTTAGAAGTCCTATCGCAGTGAAGATTGCAGCTTGATCAATGGTTGATTCCAGCAGCCCAGCCATTGGCATAAACAAAGGTGCGAGGCTGAATAACGTTGAGGCAATCGAGCTTACAAAGAGAGCTCCAGAGATGGTAATTATATAGAATCCTAACATAGAAGGAGTAGTGATTGTTCTAACGAACTGGTTGTAGAGCATTTTCAGCTCATTCTTCACCAGAGTTGGAGTCTTCACGCTCATTTACTTCATTCCTCTGGTATGCCACCTGTGAGGGTCAAAAATACCTCTTCAAGATTTCTCGTGTCTGGGCATTGAATCTTTAATTCATCCAGAGTTCCCATTCCTACAATATCACCATCATTCATGATATAGAATCTATCACAAAGGGCTTCTGCAACTTCAAGGATATGAGTTGAAATTAGAATAGCTGATCCCTGTTTTTTCAGTTCTTTCAAGTGTGCTTTTAGACTCCATGCACCTCGAGGATCGAGACCATAGATTGGTTCATCTAGAGCGAGGATAAAGGGTGGAGCTCTCACGAATATTCCAGCAAGTAACGTCCTCTGAAGATTTCCCTTCGAAAGAGTACCGATATACGAGTTGAGAAATTCATCCAGTTGGAAACGAGTGACGTATTCGCGAATTCTTAGAAGAGTATCAACTCGAGGAACATTGTAAATTCTAGCAATGAATGTGAGGTACTCCCTAACCTTCAGACTTGGGTAGCATGTTGGTCTCTCAGGAATATAACCGATTTTCATCTTTGCTTCGATTGGATTCTTATCCATCCTATGACCATTAACGATAATTGTACCGTTCGTTGGTTTGATGATACCTGTAAGAACTCTGAGCGTTGTCGTTTTACCTGCACCATTGGGACCAACTAGACCAACGATTTCACCTGGATTGACTTCAAGTTTAAGATTTCTTACCGCGACTTTGCGACCGAAATCCTTTCTCATTTCTAATATGTTGATAGCAGGGGTCTTCAACTCACAGAGTTCATTATCAGACGTCTTTCTTATCTTCTCTAGTGTTTCATATAGGGATTGTTCCATGACGCTTCTTTTTATAGTCCGTTTTGTAAATGGAACACTCAAGGCTTTAGCCAACCTAATTAATTCAGGACCAGACATACTGTTAATGATCTCTCGTTCATGGCTTATCATGAATTTACCTCCTCGCCACTTTGTGTATCAGTAGCATTACTGGGCGATTCCTTTTCTTCCCTCCGAAATCCACGGGATAACCGTCTTATTGAGGACGTAAGAATGTATCCTATCGGGACCTTGACAATTTCTGAACCTCGCCTCTTAGAGAGCTCCCGAGCATCAATTCCCTTCATCTGATTCACACGTCTAATTATCAGTACTACACAAATTTGCAAGAGAGGAAGAGGAACATACACCTGAAATGAGGTTCCACCATAGATGAATAAGAATATACTTGAGAACATAAGGAATAAATGAGGAATAATAGAGAGTAGACCACCCACAATCAGTAGCCGACGCTGAATCTTTTCTTGAAGGTATAATAGTGCAAACACCACAAGGAGAGTACTCCAAAGGAAAGACCCGAGAAGGTTGTCGAGGCTCACAATTCCCCCAAACACAATAGATCCAGAATAATAAGTAAATTGACCAAATCGTACAATTTCGAATAAACTAGTATAGAATGAACCAAAAACCTCAAAGAGTAGGTTTCCATCAAATACAAAAAAACCTGAATTGAGAAAACTGACCGTCACTCCTGCAGGCAGGATGAAGAGCAGTGTAGTTAACCATCCTTCCCCGGTCTTTGGAAATTGTTCTTTGATTCTTCCGAGGATTCCAGTGGAATCTTCATCTATATTTTGATCCTGACCGTTGTCCTCACGCGTAAAGATTGGTACAATGATTGTGAAGAAAAGAAGTAGTAATGAAAAGCCAGGGAGGTATTGCAAATTGGGAGTAGGACTGGGTGCAGTATCATATTGCAGATTTGAGATGAATGATTCTTTGCTTATGATAGCAAGGACAATCAATGTTAGAAGGATTGTCACTAATCCAAGACTCTTAATTGATTCTTTCTCAGTTCTTGAGATTTTTCGATACGTGAAATAGATACTTGGGATGATGAGGAGAATGAGATTTATTGCACTTAGGAGATAGACAGGCGTCATCTGGAGAATGTAATTGTCACCCAAAGTTAGAATGTAGAATAATCCTTCAATGGTAAACCACGTGGAGGTTGTAGTGTATGGCAGCGCCCATCGATAAGGAATCAGAAGAATAATGACTAGAAGTATAATGTAGTTTCTCCATTGCTTGAGAAAGACCACACGTGATTCTCCAGTCATATCAGACATAAGTTTCTCAAGTCTCTATGCAAGAAAAAGGTGATGCATAGCGCGATTTGCATTGTTAAGTTATCTCTCGTTTGAAAAGTGTTCCAACTCAATGGGAAGTTTCCCCAGTAGCTGAAGATTCCAGTCAACAACCTCTGTTCGTAAAGCATAGACTTCGACTCCTTGATCATTACTTTTTCTCAGTGCAGAACCAAATTTTGGATCAGTTTGATCGTTAGGCGAGAAAATATGAACATCAGGTCTTTGTATGACAAAGACAACTGCTGCTCGATCAACTATTTTCTCACGAAGAGACTTTGAAAGAGATAAGACATGACGAGTTCCTCTCTCTGTTGGAGAATCAGGGAAGATAGCCCTTCCATCTTCTACAAGAGTACAGGACTTTACTTCAATATACACGCTACCAGCTGAACCTTCTAATAGGAAATCGAATCTACCTTCGTAAATACGAGGCTCAGATATTACATTTTCATACCCAGAGAACTCATCAAGAATACTATCAGATAGAATACGTTTCATGAAACGATTTGGCAAATACGAATCAATTGAAACCATAACACCATCGTGTTTGACTCCAATCAGATCATACCGAGTCCTTCTTTCTTTCTTCAAACTTTCCCGAACATAGACTTCTTTTCCTGGTACCATTAGCTCAAGCATACGTCCAGGATTAGGGATGTGTGCTTCAACAATCTCATTGTTCAGCTGGACATGTCCAAGGAATCTATTCGGTCGATCTACAAATGATGCCCGATGTATGTTCTTTTTGGACACTGGTCAAACCTCTTCGAAATTTAGGGTATGATGATGCGTATATCTTGAAGGCATCGAAGCTAAGTTAAAAACGATGTCACTGAGTCTAAACTGATGTGTACTGAATCGGTGTTAGGATTGAATTGAGATGACTATTCGAGTGCTACTAGTTGATGATGACCAAGATCTCCTCACAGTAGCCTCTAAATTCTTGAATAGGGAAGACCCGACGTTTGAGATAGACACCGCCACCTCTTCAGAAAAAGGCCTCGATATTTTCCACAAGGAGCCCTATGATGTTATAGTCTGTGACTATGAAATGCCACAAGGTATAAGCGGTCTCGAATTCCTCGAGCTACTGAGGGCACGCAGTATTGATATTCCTTTCATAATTTTCACAGGAAGAGGGAGAGAAGAAGTAGCAATAAAGGCGCTCAATCTGGGTGCAGACTTTTACATCACCAAGGGAGGAGACCCAAAGAGTCTCTATGCTGAACTAGCACACACCATCCGGAGTGTTGTGAAACACAGAAGAGCTCAGAACGCACTTGCTGAAAGTGATTCACGTTTCAAAGCTTCGTTTGAAGATGCGGCTATAGGAATGGCAATAGTTTCTTTAGACCTTGAGATTATTCAAGTTAACAAGGCTCTCTGTGAAATGCTTGCCTATGAAGAGGGTGAATTGGTTTCCAAGAATCTTGAGGATTTCATACATCCAGATGAGCAGGGAGAAACACCTATTGCTGCTTTCAGTCTCCTAAGAGGTGAAGAGATTGAGCCAGTGGTTGAGAGGCGTTTTCTTAAGAAAATGGGTGCAACTGTTTGGACCCGAACTACATCATCAATCACTCGGGACTCTAAAGGATCCCCGCTTTATTTTGTAACTCAAATTCAAGATATAACTGAGAAAACTATTGCCACAGGTGCGCTGCGTGATAGTGAAACGAGATTTCGAGGAGCTTTTCATGATGCATCAATTGGTATGGCTTTGGTTTCATTCAATAGTGAAGTAATGGACTGTAACATAGCTCTGTGTCAGATGTTAGGATACTCGAGAGAGGAATTGATTGGTCGGAAGTTCACTGAGTTTACACATCCAGATGACATGGACAATACACCCGTTGTTGTGGATGATACATTCGAGAATGGAAAGACCACAACCCAGCTTGAGAAAAGGTACATCCACAAGAGTGGTCATACTGTTTATACCTTTGTTAGTTCCTCAATAGGGTACAAAGAAGATAAGGAACCAACATATTTCATTACCCAATTTCAAGATATAACAGAATCAAAAATTGCGTCTGATGCATTATCTTCTTCTGAAGCAAACTACAGGAATCTAGTTGAGAATAGTTTACAGAGTTTTGCAATTCTTCAAGATAGCTGCTACGTATTTGTAAACAAGCCATTTGCTAAAACTTTGGATCGGTCTCGCGAAGAGTTAATGAACATGGCGCCCGATGATATCTGGCTATTAGTACATCGCGATGATCGAGAAGGTCTAATGTCACGCAACAACTCGATAAAGTCAGGAGAAAAGATTGCTCCTCGCCATATTTTCAGGTATGTAAGACCTGATGGGAGTATAAGATGGGTTGAAAGTTTTATCCAACCTATTCAGTTTGATGAGAGACCAGCGTTTCAAATTGTGGAGATTGATATAACTGATCGTAAAGAGTCAGAAATAGCTCTGACGGAGAGTCTTGATTTCCTTGACACACTGTTGAATACAATATCAAGTCCAGTTTTCTTCAAAGATGTTTCAGGTATCTACCGGAGATGCAATCAAGCCTTTGCTTCAAAATTGCTTGGTCAGCCAGTGGAGAAGGTGATTGGTCAGTCGAGTAATGTCGTCATAAAGAGCGCTGTGGGATTGAGCAAGAAAGAACTTGATGAACTTGATAAGATTTTGATAGAAGGAGGACCAGATCAATCATTTGAAGTTGCGATAAAAAGCCCCGATGGTGTAATTCGTTACTACGAGGTAAGTCGATCTGTGTATAGAGACCATGATGGGAATCCTATAGGAATAGTTGGTGTCCTGTTGGACATTACTCAACGTAGAATGGCAATGAAGAATTTGGAACGAGAAAGGCTAGCGTTTAGAATCATTGCCGAGGCTGCAGTGCATTCTGAAGATGTTTCTATCCTTTGTGAAACCGTCTTGGAGTCATTACTTGACGTTCTAGATTTTGATTTTGGCACCATTCAGATTGTGAACAATGAATCTCAGACTCTTGATTTGGTTGCTACTAGTGGGATTAAGGGCAGGATAGGTAGAAGGATCGTAGAGAAATTGCCTCTGAGTGATGAATCATCCCCCAGTGTACATATTATAAAATTAGGTGAGATGATCTTTGCACCGAAAGTTTCCGATCATGAAATATACGTATCACATAAGGATGCGATAAAGAAATTAAACATGCGAGCATATATTGCAACTCCACTTCGGGGAGCAAGTGGTGATCTGTTTGGTGTGTTGCAGCTCGTTTCAAGAAGCGAGAAGGATCTGAGTGAGATGGACCATCACTTCTTTGAGATAGTATCAGGTATGTTTGCTACAGTGTTAGAGAGTAAGAGAGCTGATGAAGCGTTAAGACAGAGCGAAGCCAGATTTCGTTCAACCTTTGATGCCATTCCTCAATCATCATTCCTTTGGGAACTTGGTCCGAAAGGAGAGGTATTCCTCAGTATGGTCAACCAAGCTACAGTGGAGATGAGTCAAGGGACAGTCTTTAACTATCTTGGGAAACCATACAAAGAATTCTTTGATCTTAATCCAGAGTTACTGAAACTAATCCATTCAACTCTACGAACAGGCGAAGCAATGACTTCGGAACAAGAATTCTCGATACCCCATTCAAAGCAAAAGCGATGGGTCATCTGGAATTCTACACGTCCTGACGAAAATATGGTATTATTGATTGCCACAGATATTACCGAGCATCGTCAACTAGAGAATCTTCTTTCTCGTCAGAAAGACGAGCTCTCGGAATTTGCACATGTTATGAGTCATGATTTGCTGGGGACATTGCATAATGCATTGGTGTACACGGAATTACTAGAGGATTCATATGAGAAGGAATATGTTTCCGGGATTCATGAAATGATTGATTCTGCACAAGCCATCTTAAAGAGGTCACTCGTGTTGGCTGATGCTGGCCTTATTATTGGTGAGAAGGTATCTGTTGATCTAAATGAGTTATTTGATGATGTTGCAAAGAGAGAGATTGGAAAAGCCGCAAGCTTTGAGAGAGACGAGCTTCCTGTGATTGCATGCGATCGTCTAAAGATGATACAGATAATCGCGAATCTACTACGGAACGCAATAGAACATGGTTCTCCAACACTTATTGAAGCTCGTGTCAATACCACATCGCAAGCACATAGCATTTCGATACGAAATAATGGGAAAGCAATTCCTAAGGAAATAATGGATGTGTTGCTCACTAAGACGTTCACTACAAAAGATGTTGGAGGGCTCGGACTGATGATAGTTCGAAAGCTTGTGGAGGGTCACGGGTGGAGTATCGAGCTTGAAGAAGATTCTATTACGACCTTTACAATCCACATACCAATAGAGTAGTCTAAGCACTAACAATTTATTGGGCAATGTAGAATTATATCATAATCGAAGACAAGGAGAAAACATAATGAGCCCAGAAGAGGATGAGATTCGTTCATTTATGCACTCCCTCTCGCATGATATGAAGAACATCCTTCACAACATACAAGGATATGCAGATCTCCTAGAGGGAGAACCTGACCCTGAGTTCATCGAAGGAATAATCAGACTTGTTAAGAAAGCAAAACAACTTCTAAGCGATTACGTCACTCTAGCAGATAAAGGAGATTTCTCTAAGAAACTCTCAAAGACTACAGAAAGTCGGTAATTGCTGCTTGTTGTGAATCCTCAGATAGACTTGAGACTTTTACACCTAGTAACCGAACATTTTGTGTCTGATCTCTCTCTTGATCAAATAGGCCAAGAGCCAATTTCTCTAAGAGAGCCCCATCATCAGTACTTACTGGAAGACTCTTACTTCTCTGAATGGTGGTATAATCACCATATCGAACCTTGATAGTGACTGTTTTAAATCGGAGTGATTTTCTCTTGAGCTTCTCAGCGATTCTATTACAAATCCCCGAAATGGTTTCATGGAGGTATCCAATAGATTCAGGTTCAACATCTACCATGAAAGTTCTATCTTTACTGATTGATTTTCTAATTCGTGGCCCGTTATCTATGAGAGGTCTATCATCAATCCCACTAGCTCTACGATGGATCCATGAAGAGCCTTTTCCCATAACTGGCCATAATTCTGTAATCGTCATCTTTTGAATCTGGCTTAGCGTTTCAATTCCATGCTTCTTAAGGCGTTCAGCAGTCTTAGCTCCCACTCCATTCAATGCTTGAACATCCATGGGTGCGAGAAAATTCAATACGTCTTTGGGATCAGGTCCTACCATAGTTATGCCCATAGGTTTCTTTGTCCCAGTTGCTACTTTTGCCACAGAGATGTTAGGTGCAATACCAATTGAACATGGCAGACTAGTTTCTTGTTTTATTACTACTTGGATCTCCTTTGCCATCTCTACGGGGGAATCATAATCATGTACACCAAATGTTACCTCAATGTAAGCTTCATCGATACTTGCTCTACGAACACGGCTATCATCAGCGTAACGTGAAAGAATTGCCATGAACTCATCTGAGGCAAGGGAATAGTTTGAAAACTCCCCTGATACAAATACAGCATCTGGGCACAAACGATAAGCCCGGGAAACTGGCATACCAGACCTTATACCATAAGCTCGTGCTTCGTACGAGGCTGCGCGAACTACACCTCTTCCACTTCCCTTCTTGGGATCGTGACCAACACATAAAGGTTGACCAACTAGCTCAGGGTAGTTCCTATACTGTTCTACAGACGCAAAAAAGGCGTCCATATCTATATGCATTATCCAACGGTCCATTGACTAAGCCCATCTCATATATTGCTCATGCAAGCGCTTAGAAATTCTCCAAGGCTAAAATCCATTTGTAAGAACTCTGTCATCCCTGAGAGTTGACCGAATGTATTAGAATCAGTAATCTAAACGAGCTAGTTTACACTAATTCATTAATGGTTCTGATTCACATCTTCTCAATCCAACCACTTCTTTTGTTCACGACTCTTTTCGGACTCCCCGAAATATCTCACGAATCAGCAATTATAATGTAAATAGAAATTCGATAACTGTTATATATAGGATTCTTAACGTTGTGCATTTGTTAGGTATTGGGAGATAAGGATGAGTCTCGTAGTAAGTGCTATCTATGCACTTAGCATCAGTAGAAGTATTCATGCTCATAACACCCGTTTCGCTACTAACCTCGTTTTTTCTCAACCTAGTTTTTCTAATATTGAATCTTTCTCGGAGGTTCTATGAAATGTCAGTTGATAAGAAGGTTGGACTTCGTAAGGCTATTGTTATTGTCACAATGATGATGTTAATTTGTCCATCATTGTTTGCTCCAGTTACAGCAGTTTCAATACCTGAATCTGTTGAAGGTGAGCAAAAGGAATACAATCCCGCTCTCGTACATATCTATTATGACAAGGAGAGCATTGAAGCAAAAAGCATGGTACCAAGTACTATTACTTCACTGCTGGAGGAAGGCATCCATGTCAAATCTTTCGACATTGAATCTATCCTGCTCCTTGAATTAGAATTGGAGAGATATCAACCTGATTATGCGGTTTACTATTTCCAGAGTTGCCAAGATGGAATCTTCATACGAAACGAACTTGTAACGTGGGAACTTGTTGCTGGATCAATCTTACCCAACAAACAAACTGATCACATCTTTGGAGTAGGTAGTGCCTCTAATATCCGAGAGTTTCTTGGAAATGCCTCCAACCTTCACCTCGATGATTCCGAGGTCATCGATATTCGTCTTGGCCGGCTGTTTGTTCTTTGGACCATCGCTGATACCATGTCTATGTCCGGAGAACCATCTTGGGTAACAACTGGAAAACACCTTCGAGAAACTGTACTTTGCGATTTTTCAGACAACATCAACGAATACTTTGCAAAAGGTGTTATGCCTGAAACATACACCGGCGAGAGCGTACCTGACCCAATTGACAATCCTGCATTAACAGATTCATGGATCGAAGAGGAAAAACAGTACGATAAAACAGGAGAAGAGCTGAAATCAGTGATACGTCTGGGAGTCCCAGCGGCAGATGAGGATTACATTGATCTTCGAGAAATGGCTCCTACTAGCGGTATAGGTGGACCCATGGGATGGCTACTCGATGCGGTTCTCGAAGTTATGATTGGTCTTGGTTTTCACTCCTTGAGCCTTCATGTTGATGCAGCTGAGAGACTCAATACGTACATTCAAGGAGTTGTAAATAGGTCAAGATTTGAGATTAGAGATTGGTTTCTTGAACGGCTTGATAATGTTACAATCGATGCAGATCTTGATTTCTCCAGTGTGATACCACTACTACTTCCAAGTCAGATGTTTGACCTATGGATGATGATCGATCAAATGATTCTTGACTTGTGGTATGAGGTCGACGAATATATCGGAGAATTCTTTGAGTGGATAATCAATACTCCTGTGCAGACTGATATCACTGGATTAGTACCAGTGTTCCTTTTCAGACTGGGCACTCCCCTAAACCTGGGATCGAATTTTGCCAGCTTTGGAGCAGTTCTACGAATCAAACTTCTTCCAGACTTTGAAGTAGATAAAACGCCCTTTGAAAGTTTCATGAATGAGGCTATTCTTGGCGGCCTTAATATGGAGGACCTGGGTGACGCTGAAGATGGTTTCTTAGAGATTCGCAAGTTCATCGATGTCATTCCAGTGATGACTATTGACCTTGCCATCTGCGCGTTCTTACCTTTGGGTAATGACTGGGCTCAGGGAATTTCCGCCAAGTTGACCATAGAGTTCTTTGGTCACGCCTGGATGGAACTAGCATTTCCACCACTTGATGCGTCAAACACTGAACGTGCCTTCATCGATGTACGTGAGTGGGGTCTACGATTCGAGATGGACCTTAATTTCGCATTGAGTATAGGCAATTTTCTCAGTGCAGGTCCCGGTGGTGTTATCGGGACAATCATGGACTGGTTCTCAGGGTTGTTGTCAATTACAATAACGCTCACAATGTCCATCGTGTTTGAAATAAGTAAGAAGTACCAAGGACAAGGACTTCCTTCGCTCTCAACACTCCTTTTCGAAATCACCATGGGTGTTTCCATTAGTATTGAAATCATGGTTTGCGTGTTTTCAGGGTCGTTCATGATTGGACTCCTTTTTGAACAAACTTCCGGAGAAATAGCACAAGAGCCACTCATGGCCTTAGCTGATGACCCCGATCCGGTCATTATCCATACGCTGAGTGATATCTCGACATCGACAGTTGGTATCTACATCACTCTCTACTGCTCACTCTATTTTGGAGTCGACCTAATCTTTACATCCTTTGGAACCAATTTCGGCGGCCCATGGCAGACGACTATAGACCTCTCACATTCATGGGAGGATGAGTCATGGGGGACTGAAGCTGCAGACTTGACCGACACTGATGCAGATGGCCTTCCTGATGAGTTTGAACAGAGACTATCAACCCTCTACGGAGACACATCAGAGTTCGTCCTTGCAGATGTAAACATATTCTTGGATTGGACAAAAGCAGATACAGATTCAGATGGGCTTCCAGATAAACTGGAGCTTGAATTGAATACAGCACCTTGGAAGACTGACACGGATGATGATGGTCTCACGGATTATGAAGAGCATGTCATATACAAGACAAATCCCTTGCTTAACGACACTGAGCGAGACAACATCACTGATTATTGGGAGGTCAAGGTGTTCATGACTTCTCCGTTTCTCTTTGATACAGATGGAGACCTTCTCTCTGATTGGTATGAAATCAACACAGTCTACAATGTCACTCTAACTAAGGGTACCTATGGGGCTGTTGATTCAGTCAAGATTGGACCACTCTACTATGATGACCGCACTGACCCGCTAAACCCTGACACTGATAATGATGGACTTCTTGACGGGCAAGAGTGGGAGAACGGCGTAGAGTACATGAACGAAACCGAAGTCGAACAATTCCAGTATGTCAACTTCAGGTGGACGCACCCATTAGATGCTGATACAGATGAGGACTGCGTTGCATGGTTATTCACAGGTGATGCGAACGACCCCTTCTTCCCCACTGAAACTTTCATCTGGGACTTACTTGATGGTACTGAGGTAAGGGGTCAGATTGCAACCATTCCCGACCTTGAGGGTTATCCTGAGGTGAAACTTGTCAAGACTAACCCTTGTCAACCCGATACAGATAATGATACAGCTGTTGATTTGTATGTCACAGATGGTTACGAGCTTGCCCGAGATCCACAATGGGATCCAACTAATGGGGACCAAGACAGCGACGGCCTCAAAGATGGGATTGAACTGATAGGCCCACGTGGTTCGGGAACCGATGCACAGAACCCAGATTCAGACAATGACAATCTACCGGATTACGAAGATTGGAAACTGCCCACAGACCCGCGAAACCCCGATTGCGATGAGGATTTAGTTCTTGACGGAGATGAGTACTTCAAGTATGGTACAAACCCCTTGAACAATGATACGGATCACGATGGTTTGTCCGATGGTCGAGAGTTGTTCTTCTTCTATACTAATCCGCTGGAAAGGGATTCTGATCTCGACGGCCTAACGGACGGCGAAGAAGTTCTCATCTATCATACGGACCCACTTCGGGCAGATACTGATGATGACATTCTGGAAGATGGATATGAAGTATTCATTTCAAAGACCAACCCGCGTGTATTTGATACAGACGATGACCGATTGGGCGACGGAGAAGAACTCCTAATCTATAATACAAATCCCTTGGACTGGGACACGGATCATGATTCACTGGACTACCCGAACGAGAATGGCACCATGACTCTACCACTCAGTGATGGTGATGAAGTTCTTGACCATGGAACATCACCTTTAACCATAGATACAGACTCGGATGGTCTCACCGACTCACAAGAAATCTACCTAGGGCTAGGTTGGCCTGGACACGACCCTGTACCACTTGACCCGTTGAATAACGATACTGATGGGGACACTTTACTCGACGGTCAAGAGATGATACTGAAGAATGTGAGCATCATTACATTTCCATACGAGGCTCTCTCCATTGAACTACGCTACCAATCCTGTCCTGCCTTGTACGACACCGATTCAGATGGTTTACATGACGGACTTGAACTGCAATACGGAACCCGTCCTGACATTGCAGATTCTGATGGGGATAATATCAATGATTACAATGAGATATTTGTAACATTTTCAAATCCGCTTTCTAATGACACTGATGGTGATGAAATCCCGGACAACTTCGAAGCTTGGGAGGGAGTGAGCGCAAACACCACGCCTCCTGAATCCATGACGCCGCCTGCGTTCTTCTTGGCACAGGATAACGTGTCATACTGGCCATTGTATCCAACCGATATCAACGATTCAGATACGGATGACGACTTTCTACCAGATGGTCTGGAAATTCTCTATGGTCTGAATCCATTGGAATGGGATGAGAATGACAACGGCATTGCAGATGGGTTCGAGTACGATTTTGATAGTGACGGTCTCTCAGATGGGGAAGAATTCTACATTGAGAAAACCTGGATGGTACCCTTACCTATTGGCAATGACTCTAGCGGTACATGGCATTGGACTGGAGCTCCTGGAGGTTTTGACAACCCCGATTCAGATGCAGACAACATCACAGACGGTGATGAAGTTCACCTCTACGGAACCAATCCAACCTCAAGTGATAGCGATAATGATGGTATTAGTGACTATGATGAGTTACAGTTAGGTGGAGACCCACTCATCCCTATTACCTCTGGTTATCCCTTCTGGTTGATTGTAGCAGTGATAGGTGGAGCATGCTTCATAGCTGGAATGGTCGCACCACCAGCTTTGCGTTTCACATTTGGCAAGCTAAGAAACCTCAGAGGAGGACCTGAGAAGAAAACTAGCAAGAAGAGCACAAAGAAGTCTACGAAGAAGACGATGAAGAAGAAGTCTACAAAGGAGGGTGGTGCCAAATGAAACGACAGGGATCTAAACTATTCACTTTGGTGTTAGCTGCTTTAATGCTGATCGCACTCATGCCAACTGCGACTATTGACAATATCAATGACACCGAATCCCAGACTGAAAGTTCGTCTGATAACTTGCAGGACTCTGTGAACAACCAAATGGAGGGTGAGTTCAATCATACGAACGAATACGATAAAATTTGGGAACCAAACAACATCAGGGGTTCAACACATGCCATAGCAGTATCTGACGATAAAGAATGGATGGCAACTGCTGGAGGATATCTCAATGATAGAGAAGTACACATCTATAGATGGGTTGATGCAATCTTCCAGTATTATCCAATTTTTGATGCTGGAGATGGAATCATCCATGGAGACGTAATGGATGTTGATTTCATGGACAGTGACAACAACGGAAGGCTAGAGATTGTCGCAGCAAGCGCTGACGGTCGAATCTATGTCTTTGAGCAACTGGGGGACGCCTCTGAGCCATTCGACTTTTCATCCCCATCACATCAATGGGAATTAGTATGGGACAGTGGCCTTCACATTGACGCACAGATATGGTCTGTCTTGGCATATGATATTGATCATGATTCTCATGATGAAATCATCGCAGGTGCTTGGGATAACAAGGTGTATGTCTTTGATTACATCGATCATTCTGCGTATCCATATTGTATGGATGAGCATTGGATTCACTTTGAACCAGTCTGGGATTCAGGAGATACAATCACAGGTGTTGTTAATTCAGTGGCGGTTGTTGACAGTGATGCTGATACACGATTGGAGATTGTTGCGGGGAGTGAAGATAACAAGGTCTACCTCTTTGAAGAACGCCCTTGTTTGAAGAATTGCTACGAACTACAATGGACTAGTGGAGAGGCAATCTGGGCACCCGTGGTTTCTGTCACAGCAAGTCAGAACTTAGATGATGATGTATATGGTGAGATTGTAGCGTCGGCCTATGGTCAGGGTGTTTATGTCTTTGAGTACAATCACATTACAGAAGACTTTGATGTGCGCAAACTCAATCAAGGTATCAAGAGCTGGGAGCGAGGTATCTCTATGCCTCCCGCTTCAGTCTACACTGGATATGAGGCAGACGAATACATCGATAGGAAAGTCTTTGGTTGGGAAGGTTACGGTATCTTCGAATTCGGAACAATTCCTCCTCCATACGATACAATTTCTTTAGGAGGTGAATCCGCATTGGGTGGCCCATGGGATAACGAAGAAACTACATTTGAATCTACAGAGCAATTTACCTTCCAGGGATTGTGGGATTTCGATGTTGGAACAGAGTTCGGTGAATTTCAGCTAGCTTTTGATATTGCTTTGGCACCAGATGGTACCTTCTTCATTGCAGATTATGAAAACGATCGAGTCACGCAATTATCTCAATCCATGGAACCAATAATGACCTTCGGCGAAACCGGTACTGGACCAGGTCAATTTGACATGCCATCAGGTATCACTATTGACGAAGATGGATTCATCTATGTCGCGGAAGTACAGAATAGCAGAGTCCAGAAGTTCACTTCGGAGGGTGAGTTTGTCTACTCTTCAAGTGAGAATGGTTCAGCTGATGGACAGTTCTTTGGAGCCTACGATGTAGCTGTCTGGGATGGATTGCTTTATGCAACAGACTTCCTCAATGATAGAATCAATGTCATGGATGCCTCGAATGGAACATTTCTCTTCGATATTGGCGGCCCGGGATCTGGTAATGGACAATTTGATTATCCAGGTGGACTTACCTTCGATAGCGAGGGTATGCTATACGTCGCGGATACAGAGAACGATAGAGTCCAGAAATTTGATGCAGATGGGACATATATTATGCAGGTTGGTGTGGGCGATTTGGATTTGCCAGTATTCGTCATAGTCGATGATGATTTACGCATCTATGTTGCGGATATGAACCATAATAGGGTTCAGAAGTATAGCCCCTCTGGTGATTTTGAATCATCTTTCGGTTCCTTAGGTAGTAACCTTGGGGAGTTCATCGCCCCAGCAGGAATGGCATTCCACCCCGAAGGAGGAATTCTTGTTCTTGATCCCATCAATAATCGCATACAGCGTTTTGGAGTACAGGAATACGAACTCACTGAAGTCTATAATTCTCATGCAGACCAATCTGGAGCATATGACATCGCCTTTGACTCTGAAGGTAATTTCTATGTCACCGACGATGTTACTCCATATGTTTTCAAATTTTCACCCGAAGGTAAATTTCTATTAAACTGGACATTGCCAGGTAGCGGTTTTCCTGTTGCCCAGGGAGTAGAAATTGATGACGATGATACAGTATACATCTATGATAGTATGAATAGCAAGATCTATCTCTATGACACAGAAGGAATCTTGGACTTCAGCTTTGGAAGTTTTGGTCCAAATCCCGGAGAACTAAGAGGAATCATGGATATCGCGGTCGATGAATATCAAATCTATATTACTGAATTAGTGAATAACCGAGTTTCTGTATTCGATTACGCAGGTGCTTACAGATACTCCTTTGGGGGTTTAGGATTTGCTTTAGGTGAATTGAATGGTCCATTCGGAATTGAGATAGGTCCGGATGACCTCCTCTATGTAAGTGAAGAGTTTAACGGAAGAATTCAGAGATTCTTTAAGAATGGAACTCCAGTTGATATCTGGACTACCTCAGTATATGATAGATATATGGCGTTCGACGACCAAGGGTATCTATATACAACAGGACTGGGTTATGAAGCTATCAAGAAGTATTCGCAAGATGGTGTATTATTAGATGTACTCGATTATGAGATTGGTAATCCCGAGGTAGAGAAACAGGGATACATAACCAGTGAAGGCATTGTGTGGAGATCTGAGAATCAGAGTCTATTCATCTGTGATGCAAGTGGTAAAATCTACATGATGCGTCCTTATATCGCACTCAATAACATCGCAACTGCTGTAGTCGATTTTGGCGAGTGGGAAGAGATAGGTGGAGATGCAACTGATGACACGGATTTCATGATTGTCTTCGTTGAGGACATTGACTTGGAAAATGTAGAGTTTCAAATTTCAAATGATTTTGAAACATGGCAACAGCTTAATCTTTCAAACCAGTACAGTTTCTATGAATATACCACCACGAATTGGGGGTGGAGGGGGTTCCTCCATCTGGACGTTGACAATGGACTTCGAGCTGCGC
>DAOWDY010000158.1 GCA_030638785.1 Candidatus Thorarchaeota archaeon | reverse complement strand
AGAAAAACCAGGTCGAGAAGCAAAAGAGGAAATAACACTGTTTGATTCAACTGGAATTGCAGCGCAGGATATAGCAGCCGCTCACATTGTCTATCAGCAAGCAAAAGAACGTAAAATCGGGCAATCAATAAACCTTCTAGACATCTGATTTAAGGCAGGGGCAAGATGATGAATGGTATTACCCTTCAACGAATCCAAGAAGCACGTGCTCGAATTCGCAACCATGTGAAGAAAACCCCACTCGTGCTCTCACAAGCACTTAGTGAGATATGTAAAGGAGAAGTGTATCTGAAGCTCGAAAACCACCAACACACGAACACATTCAAGTTTCGGGGCGCCATCAATAAGATGACTGAACTCTCCTCCGATGAGTCAAAGGCAGGAGTAGTTACTGCATCATCAGGAAATCATGCACAAGGTGTTGCACTAGCCGCACAGACTCTGGGAATTCATGCAACTATATTCGTACCGAGAGAAGTTTCACCGCTGAAACTTGAGAAGCTCGAGAAATACAATGTGAAGATTGTTAGAAAGGGAGATTTCAATGAGGTCGAACCGAGTGCTCGCGAATTCGGTTTAGAACAGGGTTTGACGTATATCAGTCCATATAATGATTATAGTATCATGGCGGGACAAGGTACCATTGCTTTAGAGATTGATGAAGACCTGAAAGACTTTGATTCAGTCATAGTTCCAGTGGGGGGCGGAGGTTTGATAGCTGGGATATCAGTAGGGATCAAGAGCCTGCATCCGAATCGAAAGGTCTTCGGGGTTGTTACACCTGGCGCTTCCACTATGCGTGAGTCGTTATTAGCAGGTAAAATCGTGAGTGTGGAGGAATTCGAAACCCTTGCAGAGGCTTTCTTAGGTGGAATAGAGGAAGGTGCCTTGACGTTTGATGTAATCAAGGAATACGTGGATGAAATTTACCTTGTCCAAGAGGATTCCGTTGCAGATGCAATGCGTGTGTTATGGACTAAAGAAAAACAGGTGGTTGAAGGAGCCGGTGCAACGAGTTCAGCTCTAATCCTAGAACAGGGTGAACTTTTCGAGGGAAAACGAGTGGTCGTAATAGTGAGTGGAGGAAATATCGCTGACACCTCGTTTTCAGATGTGGTTGGCAAGAATAATAGTTCTATACTTTGATTACACAACATATGCTGGAACCATCAATTTCAACAATATTGCTCTCTACCCCAATAATATCTGCGAATTTTCGAAAATCTTCAGGTCGATATGTAGTTGCTCTAAATCCATCTTTGCAAACTATAACACCGTTCTGTGTTGCATCCCAATCAATTTCTCCTAAGAGACCCTCCTCAGACTGAAGTCTAAACCAGTCTAGTCTCGGTTTCCAAAACTTGTCAGAATAGCTGGTGAAGATGCAGACACCTTCAGGACGAGTTAAACGAATGCTCTCCCGGATGAGAACCAGTGGATCAATTTTGAAAGCTGAAATCCCATTCTGGATACACAACACGGCATCGAATTCTCCGTCTGAAAAACCAAGCGTGCTTGAATTCATTTGTACTAGACCTAGGTGATGATTTGATCCCAATGTTCTTTCAGCCATTATAAGATTTCCAAGAGATATGTCAATACCAACTACCGATTGGCAGACGGCAACCAATTGTTCCAAGAATCGACCATAACCACAACCAAGTTCGAGAACTCGATCATTTGAGGAAATGTAACTCAATACATACTGAGCTTCCGCTTCAAGATACTGAATCGTTCTTGGTGGTGCGATTTCATAGCATCTCTTTAGTCGTTCTGCCGAGAGAGATTCTGTGTAGTATTGACCCATAATTGATTCAGGTGGATAGTAGTGTGTATATGAATTAGTGTTTCGCAGAAGAGGTACTGAGGAGCCAAAGCTTCATTGACTCCCCAGTTAGAGAATAGTTATTCACTATCAGTAATAGGGCTCTCAGAAGAGGGGTTGAGAGTGAGTCCTTGAAGAACTGAATCATACTCTGTGAAGGCAATGGTTTCCACAACCTCTATTCCAGCTTGGTGTGCAGTTTTCAGAATCCCATGCTTCTCAGTGATTACTCCTCGTTGATAGACCCCAGGAGCAACAATCGTCGCCTCATGTTTCATTCCCAAGTAGTCGATGATGTTTCTAAACATACCAATTGTATGCTGTGCATAATGTTCACTGCTACCGCCAAGTGGTATTGCTAGAATAACTCTGCGATCTTGAAACCGAGCGTGTTTTGTGCCATACCACCTATCAATGAATGTTTTCATCTGCCCTGATGGACCCCACCAATAGATTGGTGTTCCAAGAACCCAAACCTGACTCCGATTCATCAGTTCTAGAAGAGGTTGCATGTCATCTTCCTGTATGCATGTTCTACTTTCTCTACACGCATCGCAGCCTCTGCAGGGTGAAATATTGAGTTCATCTAGAATGACCTTTCCAATCTGAGCTCCTGCTTCAGCAGCACCCGACAATACTTCATCTACAAGAAGCTCGGTATTGCTGTTTCGCCGAGGACTGCCGACAATGCCTAACACATGTATTTCGTTTGTTTCAACCACTAAGGCACTCACTCCTTATTTTCCAGAACAAGTACTTTCTCGAAAAGCTCAAGCTCTGGTTTTATTTCCGCAATGCCAGTTGCTACTGGATCCCTTGACGTAAATGTTGTTCTCAATAGAAGTGGGACATCTACTAAATTAGCCGCTACGCACTCTTTTGCAATTTCTACCACAAGGCGTTTCCAAGCACCTTTGTATCCAGGTCGCATAGCAGAGAATCTCATGATATATCGATCTTCATCACCCGATATTATAGGACTATCAGGTGTAGCTCTTAAGACAGCACTTGCCGCAATGAATTTCTTGTCTTTGAAAACAGCGACAGCATGTCCATCCTTAAGCACTCTATTCTCAAGGTATTCCCTAATTGCATCTTTGTTTGGAAAGGCGTTCTTGATGTACGGATCTGATTGGATGAGTTCAATCATATCATCTATGTCTTCAATAGTGATGCCTCTTGCATCATATGACGATTCCTTGTCCCCCAAATCCCATTTACTGACTTTCTTTACGTTCAAATCCTTGTTATAGATGTAGATTTGATCTTCTTCTCGAAATCCAAGTTTATGGAAGAACTTGAGCTGTTGGTCTGCAATCTTTGAACCGACTACAACGGTTGTTCCGATTGTTTTCGTTTCTTCCCGACCTTTTAGAAATTTCATCACGTCGGTGAAGATTGCCTTTTGTGCTTCATCTGGACAATCTTTAAGCTTCCAGGGATAACCAATATAGGTTCGCCCGGGCTCAGAACTCGAGTCTCTAGACGTGACGTAAGCCAGTGGGGTATCATCCTCAGTAAGTGCATAGCGCGTCATTTCTGACGGTCGTGTTATGTTTCGAGCCTTGATTTCCTCTGCTGTAGCGGGAAGTCCTGAAGCTTCAGTGTATATTTTGGCCTGTAGTTCATCTAGACCCTGGTCTGGTTCGTAATTCTTGTATACAACTTTCATCCTTATTCTCCTCCAAATAGTACCAAGTCAAAGTCGAGGATCCATTCCGCTTTACTGCGAGTGTGACTCCGTTCTAATCCCAATCAGAGAGTCTTCTTACCTAGCCTGACCTAATTTGACATAGTAAGCAGTAGAAGACTCCCAGCCATATTGGACGAGATTAGCTCATGGACCCTTAATTGGTCACAAGAATACAATAGCTGTAATTCAATATAAATGGTTTGATTCAAGTACCATCTTATTGTTTTGGATTGTTGTTAAAACTATTTTTACGGGTCGTTCGGGATTTCTAGGTGTGATGTGGTATCATGGATATACTAAGGGAACAATAAATCGGTGTTTACTTGCTTCTGTGGTGTTAGATTGCCATGCCACCATCCACTGGAAGACATGTGCCTGTACAGAACTCAGCAAGAGCTAGATACAAGATCCCCTCAGCAATTTCTTCAGGTTTTCCAAATCGACCCAGAGGTTGCCGTTCGATGAATTGTTTTCTGGCTGCAGCAGGGTCAGGTAACTTAGAGAGTCGTTCGTCGAGAGACGGTGTATCAGTAGTACCAGGGCATATGCAATTGACACGAATCTTATCTTCCATGTAATCAACAGCCATAGCTCGAGTGAGCGATACTAGAGCTCCTTTAGATGCAGTGTAGGCGGCTCGATTCTTCGCGCCCATCAGAGCAACAGCAGATGCAACATGAATAATGGTTCCCTGAACCTCTCTAAGGTGGGGAATAGCAAATCGTGAGAGAAGATATGGACCTCTCACATTCACTTCCATCGTTCTGTCCCAGTTTTCAACACTCATATTGTCAACCCGTCCAGGGAGGACTATCCCAGCATTGTTTACCAGGATGTCAAGTCTACCATATTTCTTGACGACTTTATCTACAATCAGCTCTGCATCTCTTGAGTCAGATACGTCGCCCCTGACAAAGATTGATTCTCTTCCCATGGATTGTATTCTATCTACAACTTCTGATGCAGTTTCATTAATGTCATTGCAGACAACACTTGCCCCTTCACTTGCAAAGAGATGAGCAGTGGCTTCCCCTATACCTACACCCGCGCCTGTAACTATGGCAACTTTCCCTTCCAATTTCATGTTTTCTTCTCCCTAAGATTCTCTAGGAGCTATTCCTCTATATGAATTTCACAGAATAAACTTGACGAATCAACTTCTGTAATTGAGCCTTAACTCCAAGCTCATCAATAAGGTCAGAAAAATCATCTGCTCCAACTGGTGTAGCAGAAAGATTAGTGGTGCAATATTGCTTCTCTTCCATTTGATATGGAATATCCTACTAAATTGGTTTGAAGGTTTCGTTCTCTTAGTTGAAGATTAATCATTCTGACCAGTAAGGTTTCCTGATGTGCTTGTATGCATTATGAGCAGCGAGTGCACCCTGAGCAGCCGCTACAGTGGCCAATTGATATACAGAAACAATATCTCCTGCGGCAAATAGTCCCTCGATATTAGTCCTCATCTCCCCATCAGTTGCAATGAATCGATTATTCATTTTAAGCCCAAGATTGGAAAATACCTCAGTATTAGGAATTAACCCAACAGCAATCACAACACGATCGACTTCCAAGTCCCATTTTTTGCCGGTCTTATTGTCTTCAAGCGTTGCATGAGTAACTTCTGTTTCACCACGAATCTCTCGAATCTCAGTATTATAACGTATTTCAGCCATTTCTTCTTTTACAATTCGATTCACTATGCTTTCTGCAGCTCTAAACTTATCCTTCCTGTGCGCCAACCAAATTTTGTCAGTGACAGAGTGAGCATCGACAACAGCATCTAAGGCCGTATCGCCGCCACCAATCACTAGGACTCTCTTGTCATGAAAGAATTCGGGTTCTGTCACGTACGGAAAAACACCTCGATTCTTTCTCGAGAATTCTACTTCGCCAGGAATTCCCAGTGTGTTTGGTCGCATCCCAGTGGCTATGATTATCACTTTTGCACTGTATGTTCCATCTTCAGTGGAAACTTGTTTTTCGGATGTAATCTCTGTAACTCGTTCATGCATGAGATAAACTCCAAGATCTGCGGCCTGCTTAACCCATTCTGCAACAAGGTGCGAGGCTAGAATCTTTGGAATGCCTGGATAATTGAACACGTGTTTATACGGGTAAATCGTAGAGAGTAGTCCACCCCAAGTCCCGCCTTCAAAAACAGCAGTATGTAGTCCTTTGTATGCCGCGATTATCCCTGCAGACAGGCCTGCCGGCCCACCTCCAATTATGATTACGTCGTATTCAGTAGTGTTTTTTTCCGCCAAGCTTTCTCACCCGCTTGAATCTGAGATGTGTTAACAATAGTTATAATTGGTAATAAGTTGACGGATATACCGAGATTACTGCAATCAGAGAAAAATTAGGTGTCGTTTTCGATTGGTTCCAGAACTTCATCCATTGACCCTGTGCGATATCCTTGGATATCAAATGCGACATATTTGAAACCAATACCTTTTACTAATTCATTCAGCTGATCAAGACGTTGCAAGTCAAACATTTTGGCCCGTTCATTAATTCCCACCTCAATGCGTACTACATCATCGTGATATCGTGCCCTAACACACTCAACTTTGAAAATATCCCGAACAATTTGTTCAACTTCATCTACCATTCTAATTCGTTTCTCAGTGATTTCAGTTCCATATGGAAATCTACTAGAAAGACATGCCATTGACGGTCGATCCGCAACAGAAAGTCCACTATTCCTTGCAAACTCTCGAATCTCATCCTTTGTAATCCCTGCTATCTTCAGGGGAGACCAGACCCCAGCCTCTTCAAGAGCTTTGGCACCTGGACGATGGCCCTCTACATCGCTTGCATTTGTGCCATCAGCAACAAGGTCGAATGAGATTTGTTCTGACCTAGTCAACCAAGTAGTTGCTAGCTCTTTCTTGCAATGGTAGCATCTATCCGTGGGGTTTTTCGCCAAATCTTCATTAGCAAGCTCGTCAACTTCGATTATCTCAATCTCAATGTCTAATTCATTTGCTACTTCTTGTGCAGCTTCAAGTTCTCTTCTAGGAAAGGTGATGCTATCTACAGTAAGAAGTCGCGTTTCCTTTGCACTCTGTCTTGCAAGGATAGCTAATACCGCACTATCAACACCACCACTGAAGGCGACTAGAACACGTTTATTCCTAAACATATCTCTGACTCTTTCAAACTTGAATTCAGCAGAAGTATTCATTGACATCTTCCGGTTTAAACTCATTATGGACTTAATATTACCTATCTGTTCATTAGAAGTGAGAATGCTAGATGAGTATTGATTTGTTTGCCGTATAGAAAAGTCAAAAGGGTAAACTATAATCTCGTCCATTTGCTAGAGATTGAAATAAACGAGATTATCATCTGTGAGGAATTCTATTGTTACTTGAAAGATCAGCTGTAATTGTTCGAGCTAATATACCAAGGAGAAAATCTGCAGAAGATCAACAGAGATTACTACTGATTCTTGAAAGAAACTTGAAGGCGGCTCTAGAAGAAAGAAAAATAGATTTCTCAGATATTCAGATTCTGAAAGACACAATCGAGATCATAGGTAAGGATCCTAGTGCCATATCAGAAACTGCTTCGATGGTTTTCGGTGTTGTATCAGTTTCTTCAGCACAAGTAACAAAAGACCAAAGTGGCGCAATATCAACTTCGTATATACCTGCTGAAGAAGTAAAAGGAATTGGGGGTTTACCAACTGGGTCAGAGGGTCATGTTGTATGTATGATTTCTAGCGGCTTGGATTCTCCAATAGCATCATT
>DAOWDY010000161.1 GCA_030638785.1 Candidatus Thorarchaeota archaeon | reverse complement strand
TTGCGATCTCTTGACCTCGAAGATGTCTTAGTGCGAAGCTAACCGTCCGCAAGGGGATATTTGCTTTCTTACTGATTTCTCGAGGTGAGGCTGGTCCACCTTTGGTCAACACCCGTAATACTAGAATTGCACTGTCTGGAAGATAAACACTCATTGTTATTCATCAAAAATACTGACAGAATGTAATATTATATGACGGAACTCGGTAATAGCTGAAAATCCCCCTTGTTTCATCTGAAATGACCAAAAATCGACGTGGCTATGTCGAAAATGGTCATTTGCAGTTGTATGTTACTCTGCTTTAATAAGAAATCTACAATTCTCAGTTCTCTGCGCGTTTCTACATGTAGGTGTTCTTGGTGACTGTACCTGTATACAAAGTTCTCTTGATAGGTGAACCAAATGTTGGGAAAAGCTCCATTATTCGACATCTTCTCCTAGGTGAATTTGATGAGAGTTACCATGCAACAACTGGTGTTGACTTAAGCGCGGTCGCTGTCAATGTTGACCCGTTCACACCAGTTATCCTTACTGTAATTGACTTGGGAGGACAGGATGACTTTTCATCTCTTCGAACACAATACTACAAAGGGGCTCACTATAGTGTACTCGTTTATGACGTGACAAGTAGAAAGAGTTTCGAGTGTCTTCCAGAATGGTACGCTGGTATTATCAAGAACCTCGATATATCAGGAACTGGCCACGAAAAGTTGCCAGGCTTCTTAGTCGGGAACAAGATTGATCTCAAAGATACTAGAGCGGTTTCATCTGCAGATGGAAGGATTTACGGTGATTTGATTGGTTGGCAATATTGGGAGTCGAGTGCAAAGACCGGAACGAACGTTAAAGAGATTTTCAATCGTATAGCAAAAGAGATCTATTCTATACACCCTCCAATCTAACAGAAAGTTTTACTGCTGATTCTATCTTCGATTATTCTCTGGATTCACGGACCTGCCAGGTCCGAATGCATGCTTAGTTGGTTCAAAGTCACAATCCAGTGAAGTTGCTGCCCACATATTATGAGCGAGCTCTCCCTTTCTACTTCTGCTTCGTCCCTTGCCCCTTTTGTCAATGGCTCCGCTATATCCGTATAGAAGTAGAGCAAAAAGGAACCCAGTCCCTAGGATATAGAACATCAACATACAACTACTCTATCAGTTAACAATATTAAAGATTGTGATGGAACAAACTGCTGTGAAACTTAATAACGCCTCACGAATAAGTTGTCATGAAACAGCCAATATCGTGGGAATGGGTGTATAGAGGTGTTGAGTCCAATCAACTTGTTATTCGCACTACTAGGTATCAGTTCATCACAGACTGACTACCAACCTCTATTCTGGGATGAATTAGAGGAGCTATTAGGTCCGATTTGGCAACCTATCGTAGGACCTCTTTTTGATGTGCTAAGAGACGAATCCACTCGTTTGATTATGCTAACGACAGCGATCACTGTCTGTATTTTCATCGTTGTCATTACCTTCGTGGTCTATGAAGTCCCTTCACTCATTAATTGGTTCATTGGAGGTGCATCCATGACAACTCTAGAAGCGAAGCCGCCGATTCCAAGAAAGAAAATCCTACGTGATGTTCGTCGTCTCCGTTCAACACCCGCACCCGTCAAAGAACCAGAACCGACACCTGTCCCTCTTGCTGCTAAGGGCGTTGATGTAAGATCCATAATTGAAAAGAACAGGGACGAGATCATTCTTTGGGTGGATGTTGCGAATAATTCTGATCATCGAATTGAGATGGTGGTTGTAGACATTGACCTGCCTATTGGTATTGACATCACGACTGGTAGCTTCAGAATGCAGAGGATAGGAACTATTGATTCAGGTGACTCTGCTAGAGCAATGTTCAAGATAAAACAAATTGACGGAGCTTTGTCTGATATCACAGGGCATGTCGAGTTTATGAGTTCATCCTATGAGATAACTCAGGTGATAATGCCAAGTCCTGAAGAAGAATAGTGCATATCTCTGAATCAATACATTTCATATCCAGAATCTTTCAATCTCTGGCTGGTATCTCCTTTACCTCGAAACATACCAACATGTTCCATATGCTCTTCGTAATCTTCACCAAAACGTTGAATGAGAATTTGGTCTTGGAACTTTGCCAGAATGAACCACATTGCACCGAAAATCAGAGCTACTGTGATCAAGGCATATGACCGAAAGAGCAGAATGCATGCGATATTCAAATAGATGAATGATGCGCCAACCGGATAGCGAATCTTGGAGTAGATACCTTCCTTTTGAAAACTCTTAAGCTCCTGAGTCCGAATCTTGGTCTTCTTAGATTCATGAGCCTGAGTCATATATCTGACAGTCTTGATAGCAAAATAACCACCTGCGAGTACAAAGAGGAAATCCCAAAATCCTGCTCCTACTGGCATGGTAGTCAATCCAATCTGAATCAATGCAAGGAGATTCAGACCACCGAGGATTGCAGGAAATGCATTCACTCCAGTCTTTCTATCTACGTTGTAATCGCTCATTGTTACAATACAACCCTCATATCGACAATTGACTGGAACGCAGATAATCTTTCGCACAGAAGAAGAGTAAGGAGATGGGGAACAGCTACGAACCGCTCCCCTCTCGATACGGAGATAGAGTTTTGTTGTTACGAATGAATGATGACTTTCGTCATCAATACAATACTTATCGCAGTCGTATAAAAGGTTTGTTAAGCACGCTATATTGTACGAATAGTTTAATCATTGTACTATAAATCTCGAATGGTATAACAGATGTACCATAAAGTGATTACGTACTCAATATCGAGAAGCCTACTCTCATGTGGCTTCTATCTTCTCAACTTCCTCGTCTTCTGCGACTACGATCTCGAGGTCCTTTGCCTTGGGGATATGTTGTTTGAATGCCATCCCTATCAGTATTGCACCAGCTGTAGTGATCACGAAGAAACATATGAATGAGGCTGCGAATCCGAAGGTAGGAGTTAGCCATCCGAAGAACGGAAATAGTGGTAACGATGCCATGATGACCAAAGTTGCACGAAGCGAATAGAACCCGTTTCGAATCTTATTTGGCACGACATCAATAACAACCCGTTGAGTTAGGATTCCTGCCATTGCTCCAAATAATGAGCTACCAATAAAGAGCAGGGCGGTAAGAATAACTGGGACAAGTGTGCTTGCTGGAAATTCAAATAACGGTAGAGTACTTCCTGGAATGAACAATTTGTATACCAGTCCTGGATCGGACGGAGGGGGGAATAGGAAGATGATTGTTGCAAGAATTGCGCTGAATGATGCTCCTAAGAATCCAAGTAATCTGAATCTTGGAATCCATTTTGCTGGCTCGAATTTCTTTGCCCAGACTCCGGACCTCTCCGACATCACTGCAAGGGGTCCGAACAAGAGCGTTCTAAATCCTGATACTCCAATATCTGTGAAGAGGTAGGAGAAATAGAATGGCCAAAGGAGAAGACCACCCCAAACTGGACCGACACAGAACAGCAGAACCTCACCTAGCACCAAGAGTGTGATGAAACGGCTTGATTTGAGGAATAGAAGACCTTCCTTCATGTTTCGACCGTAATCACCAAGGGAAGGTCTCTTGTCCTTCTCAGGTCGAGCACCTGGTAGGTCGGTGATGATTTTCAACACGACCAGTGCTAAGATGATTGATAGAACAGCCTGAAGTTGAAATACCCATTGTCTCTGAAGAATCAGAGCAAGTAAACTCCCAGGTATTATGACGGCTGTTGTTACTAATTGTGATAGCATTCCTAGGCGACCTTGAAACACTCCGTATTGTTTTCGTTCTTTGTCATCGGGCATGGCAACTCTGTAGTTGTTATCAAACCACGAACCCCATGCTCCACTCTCTTGAGAGTAACCTGTCCCAAGAAGGACATAGATCAAGGCAAACATCCAATATGGTGATTGAGGGTCAGTTAGGGAAGTGACCCAGAAAGCACCAGCATAGCAGAAAAGTGCAGAGGCTATTACATACTTGTGACCAATAGTATCTCCTAGAGTCCCTGTAGGATAGTCAAGTATTGTCTGAACGATTGTTTGAATCACAAGTAGGAAGCCAACCATTCCCAGACCAACAAGGAAGTCACCGTTTCCCAATTGCTCTGCTATGAATATCATATAGAACGTTGTAGATAGCTGAAAGGAAATTGTAAAGGCTGGAATAAGTGCTGCTAGTTTTATCGAGAGTTTGATACCCTCTGGGGTAGCATTGTCTAAACCAAGCAATCTAGCCGTTCTACTCATCGCCAATCAACCATCCTGCAACTAGTTAGTATATAATGGTCAGCCACAGTAGGTGGTCACAACTAGTGTACTCACTCTGTTAGCTACCCTATTAAGGTCACATTGTGCGCAAGTTTGTCAAGAGTCTGGTCACATCTGTCCATCAATACTATATTGGGTGACCAGCAATTGTAAGTGTTAGACACTTCAATAACCTGCTGAAATAAACAGCAGAGAGAGTGAATATAGAAATGTTAGAAAAACTTCAGGAGTGCGTCAGTGTTGGCGAGAAGCTCGGAGCTGATTTTGTTGAGGCACGATATGATGACCTCAATCTAAGAACTCTTGAGCGCACTGACGAGATTTGGAAAGAGATCCAGGTCAAGTCCAGAATGGGGTTTGCTATTACTTGCTATGTCGATGGAGTATCAGGATTCTCTTTTACACCGAGTCCTGAGAATGCTGATCTGAAGGCCGCTGCTGAGCGTGCGTTTAAGATGGCAAAGGCATCATCTGTCGCTGCAAAACTCAAGCTACCTTTCGATGGGAGACCTGCAGTGAAGAGCAAATCTTCTGATACCTTTGCTGTTAAGATTCACCCCCGCGACATCGAGCTATCTGAGAAGACAGGTCTGGTTGATCGTGCTGTGGATACAGCAAAGGAATTCGGTGAGAATGTTAGAAACATCCGCGGACTCTATGGAGAGCTCCACGGACAGAAGATCTTCGCTAACAGTGACGGTTCAGAGATAGATTGGAATTTTCTTACTATCGATCTGAGATGCAGTGTTACTTCAAAGACTGATGCTGGTGACATGGTTGTTGGAAGAAGTGGGAAAGGTGGAACCTACGGACATGAGCTCTTTAAGGTCGATGAGTTCACACCTGAGAAGATAGGTGAAGAAGCAGCTCTGAGAGCGAACGAGCAATTACAGGCGAAAGCCTGTCCAGCTGGTAAGTTCAAGTCATTGATAGAAGAGTCCCTAGTAGGAGTGCTTGCCCATGAGTCATTTGGACACTTGAGCGAAGCCGACTTTATTGTGACTGGCGGATCCCCATTGACTGGAAAGATTAATGAAAATCTAGGAACGGAGCATGCGACTATCGTAGATGGCGGAATAGTAGATATCGAAAAAACTGGTGGTCTTTGGTTACCATATGACGACCAAGGTATAGCTACTGGTTCCACAACTGTTCTTGATAAGGGTGTAATGACACACTATCTACATGATAGAGGAACTGCTGCAAAACTTGAACAGAGTCCAACTGGAAATTCGCGAGCAGTCAATTTTGTGTTTCCTCCAATACCTCGTATGACAAATACCTACTTCATGCCTGGTGATTTGAAGAACGAAGAAGAAGCATTGGAATTACTTGGCACAGGTATCTATGCAATCCAGACAATGGGCGGCCAAGTACAGGGTGATGGTTCATTTCTTTTCAAAGCCATTAGAGGTTACTATGTTGAAAATGGTGAAAAGAAATACCCAATACGAGAAGTTGCTCTATCAGGGAATATCCTTGATCTTCTTGGTAAAGTAGAGGGAGCAACTAAAGACCTCAAAATAAGATCAGGGTATTTTGGAGGTTGTGGCAAAGGTGGGCAATTTCCACTACCAACAGGAACAGGTGGACCGAAGCTTGTCATTGATGGTGTGACCTTTGGAGGTCAAGCGTAAGGAGGAGATATCATGGATTATGATACAATAAAAGACGAATTACTCTCCGTAGCAGATACCGGATTAAAATACGCAAAGTCACTCAATGCAGATGCTGAATTCGAAATTTTCATTGCATATGAAAATAACGCAGAAGCTAAGATTGACCAAGGCGTCGTTACTGCAAAAGATGGTGCAGTTGCTGGAAATGCTGTAAGAGTTGCTCTTGGTAAGAGTGTTGGATTTGCTTGTTCAAGTGGAGTCAGAGAAGATAGAATCAAACTAAGTGTAAAGGAAGCCCTTGACATTATTACAAGTGTTAAGGTCGAGGATGATCGCTTCAAAGGATTCTGTGATGCCAAACCTCCTGCCAAGGATGGTGCCTTTGATAAGAAAATATTGGAGCTTGGAATCGATGACCTCATCAGAGATTCTGAATCAATTTGTAAGGAAGCTCAATCTGTCGATGAGCGGATCACATTCACATCCGGATCAGCAGAAACTGGTTGGGGTGGATATGCAGTCGCAAACTCACGAGGTGTTCTTGGTGCGACCAGATATGGATACTGTGCTGCACAAGCTATGGTTCAGGCTATGCAGGGCGAGGAACGCAGGGAATCATTTGAGTTCGACGTAACTACTGACAGGTTATACAATATTGAAGGAATTGGAAAGAAGTCCTCCACCGATGCTCTAACTCTTCTGGGTGCAAAGAAGCTAGAAATCACTGAAAAGTTAACGACAATTTGGGCTCCAATCCCAGCTGCAACATATCTAATGTCGAGTTTGGGACAATCCATACTTGGTAGTCCAGTGGTTGAAGGTATTTCCCCACTATGTGATATGATAGGAGATGTCATTGGACCCTCTTCACTATCAATTGTTGATGATGGCCAAAGTAAAACTGGATTAGGCACATTTGCCATTGATGGAGAAGGAATGCCTCAACGAAGGAATCCTATTATTGAAAATGGGGTTCTCAAGAGATTCTTATTCGATTCCTATTATGGAGGAGCTTTTGGTGTTGAGTCTACAGGTAACAGTGACAGAACAGGAGGACCTTTTGGTGGAGCTGTGCCATATGAGAATTCTCCTTCCGTTTCTACGAAATGGCTAGAGATATCTCCTGGGTCAAAGACTGAGGAGGACTTGATAGCATCCATCGATGGACGCGCTATACTCGTTCATGGCTTTCCAATAGGTATTT
>DAOWDY010000244.1 GCA_030638785.1 Candidatus Thorarchaeota archaeon | reverse complement strand
TTTGGATATACTCAACAAAGCCAGATTCGCCTCTGAGTGCCACATATGACGCACCGAGGGTGCGGCCGGACTCGAGGGCTTTTTCTAAAACTTCAAACAAAATTTCATAGCTCCAGAACTGATGTTATTGTGGTATCCCTTAGAAAATCATCTATGAATATTGCGTTATACGCCATAGTGTCTTTGTCTGGCAAAAGAACCGCAAGAATCATTACGGATTTATACGCCCGAGTGAACAAGTGCATGTTTTGACCGGACAAGAGGTACCACCCGAATTCATTCACATGAGGACCCGTTCCACCCTTCCGTGGGGAGAAATATCCAAGGACGTTCAAGCTAGAATGAATGAGGGCCAGGACTATTTTGCATCATTTACTGATATTGTGATTGATCTAGCCACAAAGGAATGCATGAAGGAAGATCAATCAGATGACATTATTGTCCTTGGTTTGCAGGCTTGCCTAACTAGAGGAAGATTAGCAGAAGCTCTGTTCATATCAACAGGGTCTCATAGTATAGAAGTTTTGAGCCTTCGCTGTATAGTTCTCTTCACACTGTCGGATACTGCTGGCCTTCAAGAAGCTCTAAATGAGATTACAGCGGGAGTATCTGAAGAATCACCACCATCCGATCAAGTTAGATTGAGTACAGCAAAAGTCCTTCTTGCAGCAGCAGAACGGGATACCAGTGTGATTGTTGCAGTAATGGAGTTTGATAATCTTCTTGAAACATATCCCGAACAGGTTGAAGAACCTCTTACCGAAACCATGTTTACACTCTATGTTGTCGGGGATTTACTCAGAGTAGTTGGACAGGAGGCACGTGCATCAAGAATCAACGACACACTCCAAGACATGGCGTTAAAGGGTAATCATAGGATGTTTTTGGCACTATCTGAAAATCTCCGCGGGAATGTCTGTAACCTATCAGGTAGTTTTCAGGAAGCTGAGAAACATTACCTTAGAGTCAAAGAGATCAGTGAGATTTTATCATTCAAACTTGGGCTGGCTATTGCCTACAACAATCTTGGTACGCTACGAGCCAATACTCTCAAACTTGAGGATGCTGTAGAGTTCTTCAAGAAAGCGTATGAGCTAATGGACACTGATGTCACCAAGACCGCCCCTCTTGCGAATATGGGTGAAATCTCTCTCCTGCTAGGCAATTATGATGATGCTGAAGAATATCTGGACGAAGCCATCAAAATTGAGGAGAAGACAGAGTCGGGTACATTGGAAGTGTATGCATGGTACGTCATCCTCCTAATTAGAACTAATCGTGTCAATGAAGCCAAGAAATACATCAAGCTGGTCAAAGATAGAGTTGAAACATCCGAAAAACCATTGCACAAAGCAGCGTATCTACTAGCAAAAGGGGTTTATGATACTTCCAAGAAGAAATGGAAACTCGCAATAAAAGCCTTTGAAGAAGTGGTAAAAATTGGTAGAGAAAAATCACTCTTCGAACTCCTTGTGCGAGGAGAGATGAATCTTGCACAGACCCACATGCAGGCGTATCAAGATGAGGCGGATGAAGAAGAACTCAAGAAAGCGGTCCACCATCTTGATGATTTGATACAGATTGCTAAAGAACAGGGTCTCCAGCATCTCTATGCAGAGGCATTGCTACTTCGTAGTGATATATTCAGATTGGCAGGGAAGAACATGGAGGCAAAGAGTGATGCTGAACGCGCATTGAGTGTTGCTAACTATGTGGAGGATACTAGACTCCAAGATCAATCGAATCATCAACTTGATTTAATCGCAGGCCGCACACCTGAACCTGTTACTGAACCTGACATATCTGAGAAGATGCAGAGAGTTGCTGGTTTCAAGCCTGCTGGTACATTGAAGCCAATTCCACGCCCGGATATTCACGTCTTGATAACACTGTGCAAAGAATCTGGTCTGTCAGAGTATGTCTATCACTTTAATTCAGAAATCGAGATGGATAGCGGATTGATTGGCGGGTTCATCTCTGCAATAACAACTTTCTCCAATGAAGTAATGGGTAAAATTGGAATGTTGCGTTCCATTAATCACGAAGGCTTTACGCTCATGATGGAACATACAGATACACGAATTGTAACCCTAATCGCCCAGCAGGAGTCATTTGACATACGATATCTTTTGCGTGAATTCGCGAATCAAGTTGAGGAGTTGCTGCCGGAGGTACAGCTTGAAAGAATAACGGAAACCACATTTTCCAAGGTAGACGAACTTGTCATAGAACTTTTCAGTGTCCAAGAGGTGGATCCAAATTAATCGCTCCACGTTTTGAATGGAGTTTCAGAAAACGGGACCTCATCTCGCACCAATCCTCTAGGTGAAGATACATTCACTATTGGATAAACCTTCAGAGACCCACCAACAGTATCAAGCAAATGTTTGCCCCATATTGTAGGAGCTGACACAAGTCCATAAGATGTTGAATCAGATTTGATGATGGTTGATTCGAGTGCACTCTCTCTAGCCAATTTATTAATAGTATCAAAGTCACCTTCAAGTAAGAAATTCGGTTCTAAACCGATATGTGAAAAATCAGGGACTAGACTGATACAACCAGAATTGACTAGCGAATCGATTCTTTGTGGAGACCCAATCAATGTATTTGCCAGGATTTCAAGATTTCCAAGACTCAGACGCTCTAGGACAGCTCGTTCTGACTCACTAATCGCTTTCGGTTCAAAGATTATTGATGTTTCAAAACCATCATTCTTGAACTCTTCAAGTCCCAGAGTTCTTGCAGCCCATTTCAGAATACTTCTTCCATTAGATTGAAGACCTCCTGATTTAGGAATCACTTCTTCAAGATTGAGCAAATAGTGAATGGACTTGATTCGATCTTCGAGTTTCTCATTTACGATAAGATATTGATTTTGATTTCCACCACGATACTCAACACTCAACCATCCTGTAAATTGTCTCAAATTTGACTCTGTGCATTCAAAACCTAGTGAATATCCTAATGCCTCTGTATTGCACAGGATTCTTGGAGATAGATGAATGTTCTCAAGTACATGGCGCCTTGTAGCTAGTTTTCGGGGTTTTGTAAGAGATTTACAGAACCCATCAATCGTATGCCATGCATCAGTTCCCAGGGCAACCTCATGGTTTGTATGGATGATTGAGAGAGCTGCTATCCATTGAGTTGGGGGAATTGCCTTGGGAGCAACGCGTACAATGTCTAATATCTTTGAGAACCCATCAGCTCCATAGCTATCAAGATGTTTCTGAAGATGATATGCGACCTGTTGCAACTCACTTGTCTTGTTGTACTCTAGCCAGTGTTCCCTCCAAATTTCCTTTGAGCGGGCCTTGAGTAGCAGTGAGGCTAGCGCATTTCCAATGCAGTGGGCAATCGGTTCTCGAGAGCAATCACTATCCAGTAAAGAGAGGAATGCACTTCTAATAGAAACTCCTTCGAAAATGCGAGAATTAATCGATTCTTCTTGGAAGATGAATGCTCCATCCTCTTCAATTCTCATAGAGAATGATTGATCCTTCGATTCCAATTCTTGCTTCGATACGAATATCGTTGGAAATGAGGGTTCTTTCTCCCCAAGAAATCGTGCGACACGGCGAACAGATTTGGAGAGATGTAACCTTAACTCCTCTGTGGCTTCCATTCTCAATTCCAATTCTGTTGGCGGCTTGGGCTTTTCATACTTCTTCACAAGTTTAGATTTTCCCCGGATTTTAATGTACACAGCGTGGTCGACATTCTCACCAACCAACATCACACCTGTCGATGTGAAGAAATAGACACGTACTCGGTCCAGGCTAACAACTGCGACCAGGAATGCAATTCCTTTCAGTTTTGCCCAATACTTGCGAATAACAGCTGCTTTTACTCGAAGGACCTCGACTGACTGGGCACCGGTTTCTTTGAATTGTCGCTGTCCAAACTCAACAAGTTCCTTCGGAAGTTCTCTTGATGCACGAGCCACAGGGGGAGTCTCCAAACCAAATAGAAAGATACTGCCTGATAAAGAAAACGAATGAAACTGCATTGTACGTTATGCTTAATTTGATTCAGAATACAAAGATGGATGAGAAAATATGCTTCAAGTTGATACAATTTCATTTCTAGTGATTTGGTGGGTTGTCCCCATAGTACTCATTGCTGGAAGAGGTGTTTTAGCTGCTCATAGGGCTAGGAAGAAACGTCATGCCTTACGTTCACTAGAAGAAAATATCACACCTTTCACACGCGCTTTGTAATCTTCTATACTGATTCAGAAGCAGTAGATTCATGAGATTCATACACTGGCATCAATATGTTTCTTGTAGGAGTAGTATTCATCACTACGTCCAGGACTTCTTGATTCCGCAGAAGAGTACATCCCAGAAATTCGTACTCGAATTTGTCAAGTCTGATATTCACTCCACGTCTAGGAATCTGAGTAAGCAAGAGGACAATGGAGAAGTCACCTCGAGGTAGTTGATTCAGTATTCCACGTTTCATATCAGGTTCAAGATCTTCTTCAAGCTGACGAGTCATAGCTCCGCGTTCGATGAAGTTGTATCGAATTCTTTCAAAATCACCAGATGAACTCTTCTTTGGTCTGATGAATGAAATGGAGTAGCCAAGTCGTTTTAGTGAATTGTATCCAATTAGCGTGCGGTAAAGTGGGGGGCTCAACGATTCCAGTTCAACTTTGCGCAGTTCAATTATTTCCCCAGTTCGTTTCACTTTTAGGTTCACTAGTAGTCACTCCCTGTTTGCATAAGTCCCTGTGGTTCTGTGTCTTACGTTTAATAAAGGCTTATGAGTAATCAATCCGCGGATAGGCTTCTTTTGCCTATTTCTTTGCGATTTTCGCATCCTCCTTCTGAAGAAGACTTCTTTTCATCTCGATACCGGTCCCATATCCGCCACTGTATCCCCCAAGTCCGCTTGCTGCAACAACACGATGGCAAGGAATTATCGGTGCGAATCTGTTCGTTGCCATTACTGTTCCTACGAACCTAGCGGCTTTTGGAAGACCAGATATTTTAGCAATTTGACCGTAACTTCGAGTTTCGCCTTTCGGAATATCTAGGACTGACTCAAGAACTCGAATCTTATTCTCCGTCAGGTCTGAGAAATCAAACTTGATTCCATCCAATGAAACTGGTTCTCCATCCATGATTGAATAGACGAGATTCAGAATCTGTATGAATTCACTTCTATTACTTCGCTCAAGGTCTGCTGCACCGACAGAAGCAATTGCCTTCTTTTCAGAAAATTGGGGTAGGCTAGTGGCATATAGGCCATGATGAGTGAAGACACCTGCAGTGAATTGATTACCCCGTTGTAGAACAGCCACAACTTTCGTTTTGACCAATCCTCCCGACTAGTAGTCGATGCATTTCCTATAGACAAATGCCAGGATCGAGCTAAGCTCTGGATCACTCTTCTTAGCACCCATGGGTGCCCATCCACCATCCTCATTCTGAGTGGATTTGACAAGATTTAATCCCTGAAGAATGACTTCACGCTCCTTGTCATTTACAGGTTTTCCAACTGCAATTAGATCAACCATATCGAACGTGGACTTGCTCTCTTCTGATGAAACAAGATGTTGTAGTACTGCTGTCCGACCATCTTGGTACACTTTGTGGTCATCAGAAATACCAACCGCCAATAATGCAGGAAGTATGTTTCCAGTCCCAAGATCATCAGATTCGTCCTGATCTTTGTAGTCTGGCCAATGTCCATCTTCGTATTGGGAATACATCAGGTAATCACGAGCTCGTCGGAGTCGCTCTTCATCATCATATTTTGCAAGGCATAGTGCTTCAAGCGCCTTACCTGTCAACCAAGTAATGCTCTTCCCAACAGGATACCACTCTCTTCCTGAGGATATACCGTACTTATCTTCAATATGTGGATCAAGGTTGAGTGCTTCTGCAAAACCGCCATCCTTCTTCTGACGAGAAACAAGGAAAGACACCATACCATCAAAGAGAGCTGGATAATTCCCTTGGTATTTCATAAGTAGTGGTAAAACTTCTGATGTTATCTTAACTGAACTTGGATTTCCCCTAACAAGGTCAAATGGAAGGCCACCATCTCGATTCTGAAGATCTTCCGAGTCTCTTAGAGCAGATAAAATTGCCTCCTCAGGAATCTTATAACCCGCAGAGTTCAATCGAAGTACATCTGCAATGCTTCCGTTTCCAAGTATGTAGCTCTCAATGTTATATTGAAGTGTGTTATCCATTTCCGTCAATGTCATCCCTCTAATTGATTATAGTGTTCTGTAAAAATCAGCGATAAAAAAGCAGGCAACGGCTTGTACAGTCCATTAGCTCCACTATTATGTATAGTGTCTGGTCTGACTTAAAGATTGTTCGGAGTAGACATGAATGTCTTATTCGTCGCCATCATAGAATTCGAGAATAGCTTTTCGTCGCTCCCGACGTTCATCCTCAGTCAATTCTGAGTCCTTACGGTCCTCCTCCTCTACCACCACAATCTTCTCTTTAGGGCTGTGCTTGACACGAAACTCCACCTTGTAACCATCATTCTTCATGGGTTTCTCGTGTCCGCATTCCC
>DAOWDY010000060.1 GCA_030638785.1 Candidatus Thorarchaeota archaeon | reverse complement strand
CTAATCAATTCGACAACCAAGTTAGAGAAGCAACGAAGATTGCATCGGCAAAAATAGTGTCCACTAAGAAAGCGAGGCCGTGACCCGAAGGTCTTCTAGTAGCCCCACTCCTGTCCTAGGCGCTGGCGATACCAGCGTTGACCTTTCTTGGTGAGCGAGTATGTACCCATGATATCTTGAAGCAGTCCCATGCTTGACATGTTTTGTACGACGTTGTACAGTTGAGCATCGGACGAACCAGTGGACTGTTTGAGTTTTTCAAAGCTCATCTTGCCTTCGCGCTTGAGCGTCTGAGCAATCTCGAACTTGCCAACAGACTTGGTGTCTTCCCTTACAATGATATGCCCGCAGTTTGTACAGAGCATATCCCCTTTGTTGTTGTCACGGGCAACTTCCTTACTCCCACAGATCGGACAGGTCGTCTTTGAAAATCTTAGAGTACGTCGGTGTGACATGTTTACAACCATGTGAAATCGAAATTATACCTTGATAAAACTAACGAAGTGACAGCATATTATTCTGGTTTGGATTGAGCAAGTTTCCTGAAGAATCCCTCATAATCTATCTCGAAGGCGACGCGTGTCCCTGGTCGGGCTTTTCCTGCGCGGGTATCCACGTCAATGTATCCCATCTCGCCAAGCTCGCGTAGGTCAGTCACAACACTCCTCCGCGCTTTTCTTCTGAACTGCCGAATTCTATCAATGCTGACCCATCCCCCTTCCTGATATGCCAGAGTGATTACAACTAGCAATGTCGCAGCAAGGCGATCTGGTAATGGCGTATCCTCAAGAAGAATTTCTTTTCGAGGATCTGTGTCAATGTAGAAGACATGGCTTACAGGATTATGTCTGATAGCCAATCCGATTGGTTCAATCCTGCTGTGTAATTCGCCCAACCTCTGAAAGAGAACATGCCTTCCTATATTCTCAGGATACCCTAGCACATCAAGCATATCATCTACTCCTGCACCAATTGGATCCCCTGTCCTGGTGAGCATCTTCATGAGGATGGAGTACTCGTTCATTGATTCGAAGAACTCCTGATTCCAATTAAACTTAGGCAATCTTGCCCTAATGGTGATTCTCTTGGCGCGTTCCTAGGTTAGTCATTTCCGATAAAGTCGAAAGTCACACCTATCATTTCCATCAGCGATGGTTTTCGTCCGTTCGAATCTAATCCATTCCGAAATTGCATCCATCAGTATGTAGTCGTATTCGCAAAGAATTGGTCCAAGCTCAGGGTGGTCATTTGCTGCGAATATCTCGAAATACATGCACTTCTTGATATCGAAACCCAGTTCGTTTTCGCTCTCAACTACATATTCAAGATTGAAGTAATCATTATCGTAGTTGTTTTGATTTCCTACTTTGGTATACTCAACTACTGTCTTCCAAGAGTCTGCACTACCTACAACTTGTGCTTTGTAACCTTGTACCAATTGATGCATCATAGATCTATAGACAGCTAGAACATGTTCCTTGAGGTCATCAAAGGAGATGTCCACCTGCTGAAGTACTTCTCTTAGAGCCAATACAAATGAGGGATTCATTCCATGACGCTTAGCCAAATCATCTGGCATCATATATTCGTTTTCTGAGAAGATACGATGGAATGCATCTTCGAACTCTGCAGTGTATTGAGCTCCTTTTGGAATACCATATGTCAGAACAAGTCGTTCACGGACAAGAGCAAGAAAGTAACTCATCAGCTGTTCTAGATACTTTGATTCTGACATATGTATACCACGGATAAGCTGTCAATTTAACTCAATTTGTTAGTAACAATATGTGACTCCATTCTGTGACCCTAAGAAGTGGCTTCGCTATATATACTAAATCTGCGTTGTAATCCTTGTGAAATATCATGGCTCTAGCAACTAACTACCGAACACACCTCATGAAGAAGAACAGAACCAAGGTCGTCAAGGCTCAGGCTCTATCTTACGCTTACAGAACTGTTGTGAGGTAATCTCGAATGGCTCTTGTAAAGAACACTCGCTCCTCACGGAACAAGGCAATTCGTCCCAATGTATCAACCCGGGCAATTGCTTATGCTTATCTTAGGAGATAATCTTCTTGGCCGAACTAGAATCCCAAGATGCTGGCTCATCTAAAGGCCCTGGATTTTCATCGATCCTCCGCCGGCCAGATTATCTCCGCCTTTGGATGGGACAGGTTGTTTCAAATGTAGGCACCGCGATAAGTTCACTAGCACTACTATTCTTCGCTTACTATTTGACTCAGTCTGCCCTAGCAATGGCAATCCTTGCGATGGTCCGAATAGCACCCGTTGTGCTTTTCTCCGGTTTTATTGGTGTATATGTGGATAGATGGGATCGAAAGAAGATAATGGTGGCTTCAGATGTCACACGGACAATTCTAATTCTCCTCATTCCGCTCTCCATCTTTTTACCACAAAATGTACCGACTATATATTGGGTCTATCTCCTGACCTTTCTATACGCATCCGCTGATGCTTGGTTCTATCCTGCAAGAAATGCTTCACTACCTAATCTTGTCGAAGGCGAGGAATTAGTAACAGCAAACTCTCTATCTCAAATGACATTCCAAGTAGTTCAACTGACTATTCCTCCAGTTGGAGGCGTGTTAATTGCACTCTTTGCACCAGACTACTTCCTTGCCTTCGCTATCAATGCGATGACCTTCGTCATATCCGCAATCTGCCTACGAGGAATTGTAACAGACTTGACTCCAATTAGAACTGATGATGTCAAAGAGTCTATGAGAAGTCAGATCTCTGCTGGTGGTAAGCTTGTTGTAGGGAATTCAATACTAAGTTTCCTCATTGTATTTGCCATTCTCCTGGCAGTTTCTTCAGGAGTACTAAATGCTCTAATCATCCCACATACAGAAGGCGGTCTTGGTCTTAATGAGATGGAGATTGGCCTTATGATGGGAGTTGGAGCAGGTCTTGGAATTGTTACAGCATTCCTAGTAAGTAAGAAGGCAAACATGCAGCGCCCCCTAACTCTTATTGCTGGGGCAGGGGTCATTGCTGGCGCTTCCGTTATTGGTTTCTCTCTGGCAGATGGTTTCATGACAGTTGTTCTATCATGGAGTCTAATTGCATCTGTTGATGTAATGCTCAATATCCCATTAATGACACTCTTACAGGAACTTGTCGAGGATGAAATGCGAGGAAGAGTATTTGCACTATTGAGCACCGCGTTCACATCATTCCAGATTATCGGAATGGGATTCGGTGGATTGTGGGCAGAAGCTATTGGATCGACAGTAGTTCCTCTTCTCGCATCAGGAATCGGATTTGTGGCTGTGTCATTGCTTGCACTGATGTATCTTAGGAAAGCAAAACTACACAGCAAACTCCATGATATGCTGAGTGATTCAGCCTCGGAAAAGGTTACTGTTGCTAGAACCACCGAGGATGAAATCTCAGAGACTCTACTCGTAGAAAAATAACGGTGGGGTCTTAGGGGTATTGTGACCGGCGAGCCACTGGTCACATCCCCGCCTTTTCTTTCTCCTATACTGGTTTTCTAATTGTATTAGTTTCTGGGAAGTATTCAAGCAGTCCCCTTGAGATTAAAATTACCACATACAAAAACCGCTTGAGGAATAGCTCAAAGTCATCAGTTTCAATGATTTTGTCTATATCAACAGCTTTGTTCTTTGGAATCTTCTTGGCAAATTTCTCAAGATCTGCTAGAAAGACAGAATCTTGGGATGCGAATGTATAATCATCTGGAACTCCTGACATTTCTGGTACTGGATCGTCAATAGGTAATTGACTCAGTGCATCGATGTGTTGTGATATTCGTTCTAGCGACTTTGTTAGTCCATCATATTCAAGTCGCGTCATTTTCATTGGTTGCCTGTAGACAATCAGTTTGCTCAGGTCTCTTGGTTTGATACTCTTTAATCGGTCAACATAGAGTTCTGGGGCTGCAAGCACTTTAGCAAGTTCTTGAACCCTTGTAACTTTTGATTCAAGAATGTCATTTAACATCGCATCAATATCAAGTCGGGACTCTACTTCTGCCGCAACTTCTCTAAGCTCCTTGTAGGCATCACTGAGTTGGACATCAAGTGGATCCGTTTTTCCTTTTTCCATTGAGTCAACTATCTTCTGGACCCGTGAGAGAAGTTTCTTTGAAGTTGCCATCATTCATTCCTCCCTACTGGTCCACGAATTTCGGACTCTCAATTATGACAGATGGTTCCTTCCCACTTGGTGATACTACACCCAGTCGTTTGTCCGCATTTCTCAGAAGGTGTGTGCTCTTAGCTGGAGTAAAGAGAATGAACTGGCTTCTCCTAGAAGAATCATGAAGTAGTCTGCTCACGAGTTCAGTATTTGTTGCATCTAGGAATGTATCAATCTCATCCATTGCATAGATTGGAGCTGGGTTGAACCGTTGAAGTGCAAGAATTAACCCGATTGCAATAAGAGACCTCTCTCCTCCAGACCCAGCACTTAATGCACCAAACTCCTCCGTCTTGATTCGTGTCTTGAATTCAACTCCATATACTTGATTGATTACGTTCAATTTGAATCGAATCTCACCAGCAAATCTGACTGTATTCAAGATGTTGTTAATCTCCGATTCTACTTTTCTAAGTATGTCATTCATGCCATCATGGTACTGCTTTCGTATATCCTTCACAGTTTCTTCTGCCTCTGTTAACTCCGTGTGGATAATTCCGACCTTTTCGGTCAACTCAGCAAGTTGGTCCTTGAGCTGGGTTTCAGTGTGCGCAACTGTTTCTGATACGTCCTTGTATTCCTCTAGCTGATGTCTGACCCTGAGGAGATCATCTCTCACGACTTCGATTTCTCTCACTTTCTCGGGACGTTTCTTCTTCTTGAGTTCCTTTTGTAAGGAATCCTTTTGATGTTGAAAACTCTCAAGTTGACGTTTCGATTGAAGGACTAGTATCCTGTTGTCCTTCACTGATAGATTCAGTTCCAGCAGACGGTCGCTGAATTTCCGAATCTCACCTCTCACATCTACTTGCTGTGCAATTAGGGCCTCGTATTGTGTACGTGAATTCTCAAGTCCGGTCCGAAGACTCTCAATTAATTCTACGATTTTACTACCATCACTCTTTGAAGAAGCAATCTCTTCGCGTAACTCACTAGCTCGCTCTGAGAGCATCAGTGTACTTTCTTCGAGCCCTCTAAGTTCGTGTCGCTTTGAGGCTTCATCATTCTGTGCTGTTTGAAGTCGTGATTCGATTTGAGTTAATTCACCTTTCAATTTGCGATACTTCATCCTAAGTGCTGACTGTTGTCCAACTAATCTGCTTCTCTCAGGTGGTTGCGCGCTATCCAATTTCTTCAAGGCACGTTCAGACTTTCCGAATTCAACCTGCAAGTCCTTTATCTCATCATCCAATGAAACTATTCGTTCCTCTTGATTCGGAATTATTTCCTTGAGTTTCTTTCTTCGCTCCCAAGTCCCACTCCATCGTGTAACTTGACTCATTAAGTCCATGACGTCTTCTCGTTCTTGGGTTACCTTATCGATTCGCCCCATTACATCAGTCACTTGATTTCGAGCAATTACCTGCTCTGATTCAGCAGAGGCCAGTCTCGTCTGAAGAGGTGCAGTCGCGATTACGCCACTCGGTTCGCTTTTCGGATGGCTAATTATTCGACTGGATGAAAGTTCGGATCGTTGTCCATCCAAAGATACAGCATGCAAGCTCTCTTGTTGAGCTGCTTTTGTTGTCGTCTGAGTATCGCGAGTAACAACATAATCTCCAAAGGCTGCTCTCATCTTTAGGTATATTTCGGGGTCTAAACCAATCAAATCCCATAGATATCCTACAACTCCCTTCCATGATGGAAGTGGTTTTTCATTTCCAAGGCTGTTGATATCTCTCAGGAAAATGATTGGTGATGGAGCATCCATTTTGTCACGTAGGCGATTTAGTAGAACAAACTCTGCTTTGTCTTCAACAAGAAAGGAGAAAGCCATATTCCCTGGTACTATCGCTTCTAATGCACTTGCATATTCGTCATTAGCTGTAAGAATCTCTACAATAGGTCCAGTAACACTCTCAAGTCTGTGTTCTGAAATCGCCTCTGTCAGTTCCATTACACTGTCAGGGATTCTCTTAGTACTCTCTGTCAAACGAAGCCTGATATCGTCAATCTCTCTCTGAAGTTGAGATACTTGATTAGAGAATTGGAATCGCTTTTCATTCAGAGAAGTAATCTCTCTCTCTACTTGTCCTTTCTTTAGAGCTAGCTCCTTCTCATCTGTTCCTTCGAGAGTTGCCCAAATGTGTCCCCATTTGCTCTCTATCGCCTGAAGATCTGCTTCGTCATTCTGAAGTTTCTCCTGCAGACTCCTGAACAGTAGATCCTTACCTTTGATATCGGCCTGAAGCGCTCTGTATTTTCCAAGCGCATCCGATCGTTTGGAATTCCATTCCGCGAATACCGCAAGTTCATTCTCTATCTTCTCGCGCTCTTCTTCTATCTTATCAATCTCTAAACTTGTCTGCTTTCGATTCTCAAGAGTATTCTCTTTTGCTGAACCAATCCTGCGTAGATCTTCTTGATCCTTCTCTGCACGTCTCCTCTCTTTCTTGATTCTTCTCTCAAGTTCCCTAATCTCATCAAGGACCTGCTTTGTTTCACTTTCGATCTTGTTTAGTCTGCGCTCTTCTCCATCAATTCTTGCAGTTATGCCGCCCATCTCTCTCTGCAGACTCGAAGCATCCTGTCCAAGTTTACTGGCTCTTAATTCCTCAGTATCTACTTTATCCTCCAGAGAAACGATTTGGTCAAGAACTTCTCCCATGCCCTGTTCTTTCTCTTCTATGTCTGTTTTTATCTTGCTGATATTCTTAGATAAATCGTCGATAGTTGCCCATTTTACTTCTGTGTCCAAGACTCCCTCTTGTTTTAGTAACTCACGCTTACGTTGAAGCCTCTCTACATCTCCCTGTAAAAGCTCTAGCTCTCTCTCAACCACTTGTGCTTCACTTGTTGCTGCACTAAGTTTTTCCCTACTATGGTGAACCTTCACTTCCTCCAAGTGTATTCTGTCTCGTAGGACGCTGAGTCCTGTTCCCTCCTCAATGAGTTTTCTAACCTCAATAGGATCCATGTCACGAATAGCATTGATTCTCTCTTGAGGCATAAAGACGAGAGGATTATCAACATCAAAACCAAGATCACTCACGAGACTTTGTAACTCAGCTGCCTTTACTCGCTTACCATCAACATAAGCTCGTGGTATTCCATCACGGCTAATCTTTCTCTGAAATTTCCTACTCTGGCCATTAACTCTAGCAACCACTTCAACCTCTGCAGAACTAGCCCCATGGCGAATAAAATCGCTCCATTTTGAATACCTGTTCTCTCTTTGGTTAGAGCCAAGTGCGAATTTGATTGCATGGAATATCGACGTCTTGCCTGAGCCATTTGGTCCCACAATAACAGTCAGACCTGAATCAAACACTACATCTCCTTCATAGAAGGACAAGAAGTTATTCAGTTTGACTGATTCAATGTGTGTGTCGAATTTTCTCAAGTAGCTACCTTCCCATCAATCTACTTAGTCTATCATTAGTTCTTTTAGCTCGCATCAATCTTGTAAGCCGGTCCTCTGGATTGCCGGAAAGCAAGAATGGATTCTTGCTTAGAAAGTTTCGATCCTGTGGTGTTAGTGGTAAATTGTTGTTCAAAGTTTCAATGATTCTCTGTGTCCCCTGAAAGTCATCACCCACTGCCATGAGATAGAGTTGGTCTACAAAATCATCAGGATACTCGGTATTAATTGCTTCAGGAGATGGAACATGTTCACCTCTTGCTGTTCTAGCTATTGTATCATGAGTTTCATATCGTGAGAGACCCGGTACGCCACTGCTCCCAATCAATTGCTCGAGTTTTACACGAGGTAATGGTTCAGGTCCCTCTGGTACGTCGGTCAAAAGACTTACTGAAAGATGTTGAATATCTGAAAATCCCCAACCATCAGTGAGCTCCCCGAGTAATGTTGGATCCAGATTATTTCTACCCTCTAGAAGTGTTTCAAACACCCGTACCCTCTCAGTAAGAAGTGGAGCTGGAAAGATATAAACTCGGTCAAAAGATGTGAGCAGGTCCCGCTCAATTTTTCCTGGGTCCGACGTGGAGCAAACCACCAAAACCTCATTCTCGTCCCAGGTTAGTTCCTTGAAAGAGTTATAGAGAACTGATGCGTGATTGGTTCCCTCACGACCTAGAAGCTCTGTCTGCTCTAGGTAAAGAACCACTGGCGGATTTCTCTTAGCGAACTCAACTGCAGTCCTAAGTGCCTCGGAAATTTGTTCTTCTCCACCTATCACCGCACTCATTTGGAGCCTGATCATCTTCATTGGAACTTCCAATGCAATGTGAAAGATGAACGCCTCAAAATCGGTACCCGGGGGTCCTACCAGTAAAACTCTTCCCCCAAACTGAAGTCCTTTCTTCTGAAGTGTTTCTTTGAATGTAGGATAACCTGACAAGACTGAATGGAATAGCTTGGCTCTCTCCACTACTGAGGGTTGACTAAATCTCTCTGTAGAAAGGTCCTCCGGATTCTTCAGGATGATAACTTCACTCAATAGATCGTCGCGGCTCATATTTTTCCCCACTGCAATTCAGGGTCGAGGTGCAAATGAAACCATATTACCCCTTCGGACAATGCCTAACTTCCGCGCCGTTCGTTTTACGATTGATTTTGTCCTGATGATTCGCGCCTTCATCGCAGTAACCTTAAGGAATCCCGTCATGCTCCTGCTGCTTGAGCTGAGCCCTAATGACCGAGTCCAGTGATGAACTTCGTGAAAGCATCTGGAATGTAATTACAACAGTAGAGAGTCGAGGTCTCTTCGTACATTCCCAGGAGCTTCCTATTCGTTACAAATCCGCTGCAAGAAGCAGTGATCGTGTAAGCACTGTCAGGCTACCTCTGATTGCAGGGGCATGTGTTCTCAACTCACTCGTCCCTAGGTCTGCAATGCTGCTTATTGGTGGTCATGGAGGTGGGAAGACTACACTCATCAAACTACTTGGACGCATGTTAACTGGAAAGACTCTTGATGAGATAGATGATGGAATGCTCAGGGGACATCCTCAACTAACTGAGGAGAAAATGGTGGCAACCTTGCGTCCAGGCCCTCTTATGAAAGAAGGAGTGGAGGTTGTTGTCTGGAGGCGTTTTGTTACCAATTTCTGGAAGATTATCGATGAAGTAAATCGTCTGACCCCTCATGCTCAGAACATTCTATTATCATTACTAGCTGAAGGCGAACTCAAGTATTATGATGAGGTCAAACGCTGTGATGACTACTGTCTATATGCCACAATGAACCCTACTGACAGTGGAACGTTCGATATGGCTCCACCATTTTTGGATCGTTTTGGATTGGCTGTCCCAATTACCATGCCCACCGTTGATGATCTTGAGGTCATTCTTGCCTCTCGGGATGAACGACTCTTCGGTTATGATGAGCTATGGCAAGTTCCTGCCATAACCACTGAACAGGACTTGCTCACACTCTGGAATTTAGTTGATAAGATACCTGTATCTCGTACTGCCTCGGAGTTTATGCGATCATTGGTCAGAGAGTTCGGTGCATGCATCAGAGCTGACAAAAGCCAATCGCATTCACTGACCGTCGAGACCGGTCTATGCGAGGGATGTCACTTCAATACAACAAAGAGTGTGTGCAACAAGGTTGTTATTCCCCTTAGTGTACGGGCTGCAAAGGACCTCAATCGATATTGTAAAGCTGCGGCATGGTTAGTGGGCGCTCCAGAGGTGGGTATTGAAATCGTCAAATCTCTTGCCCCTCTAGTGTTTTGGCACAGGACTAGATTTGTCCCTGAATTCATCGAGAAATCTCCCTTCTTTGGTAATACCTTTGATTTTACCAAGCATCTTGTTGAACTAGGTTCTACACGATTTGCACAGAGAGAGGCCGCCATCAAGTTGATGGGCAAGCTGAAACGTGGAGAGGCTGACAAATCAATTTCAGATGAGCTAAAAGAAATGGCGAAGAGCGACCTGTTAGTCCGCTTGGATTATCTCAAGCTTGCTAAGGAGCTTAAAAAGCCAAACTATGCAAAAATGGTGAGGAACATTGAGAAGGCTGTCACTTCTGGGAGTGTAGATCAGCTAACCAAACTTCAGCAGGAACTACTTGAATCCTCTGACTTTCCGAATCGAAGCATGCTTTTGGGGAGAATCTCTGATGAATTACATAAGCTGACTCTTTCCCAATACTCTCTGACCTTCGAGCAGTGGCAGGATCTTTGGACAACAATTAGCTTAAAAATTCCAAGAATGACAAGCGTCCTTAAGGAAACCCTGAACCCACCAAAACGTAAGGTTGCGAGAACTGATGGAGTTACACTCGTTGTTTACGTTACAGGAAGCACTCCAGAGTCCCCGGTTTTTCTTGAGGTGTCTGGTGGAAAGGAATCTATAGAACTAGGAAAGGAGATAGAAAAGACTCTCGAGAAAACATGAGGGATAAATATTGTCAAGGAGTGATAGTCTAGATATCGCAGCTCAACGGGCTTGGAGTCAGGCGATATCAGATTTCTATCACCCTCCTCT
>DAOWDY010000106.1 GCA_030638785.1 Candidatus Thorarchaeota archaeon | reverse complement strand
TGTAGTTCTTCATGAGAGTCGACGCGTTTGGTTACTCTCACCATTCTAAGGGGAATATTGAATCGGAGACCCCGAGTGACAGGTCTAAATAGCTTTCAGAGAGGTAACTATCATCAGAGGATATCTTGTCCGGGAGCTGTACCAGTCAATGCCCCAACAAAGGTTGGAACCCAAAGTCAAGAGCACACGCAAAGATGGCGATTCACTGTGCTCTAGGTGCATGGGTCATCGAGCTCTATGTGGTGTGATGCCTTGTCCTATACTCATGAGAGCAAAAGCATTGGTTAACATAGAAAGCGCTGTTACAGGAACTAGCCTAGAAGGATCTTCACCTCCAGCAGTCTTCGTTGGAAATTATGGTTACCCTAAAGTTCTCGCAGGTCCACTTGTACCCCCTATAATGGGTGAAGAAACTTCCCTCATGGAACGACCGGATCTTTGGTTAAACAAGAGTCTAGATCAGATTCTTTCAATCCGGTTCAGTCTTGTAAGAACTAAGAAGCGAATAGCAGTAGATGATGCGGTCGATCCCTCGAGAACATTGGCTGAAACTCAAACAATGGCCTTGTCAGAGGTACCAATTAACTCTGAAGCGACTCTTATCAAACGTCCTACATTCACGAGTGTCTTCACAGGACGTACATTACCAATTGGACCATCTGCACCATTAGATGTTTTTAGATTAGATGATAATCCTAAGGTTCCTCGCGCTGTGGATAAAGCAACATCAGATATTGACATGAAGGCCACACATGGGATCATGGAAATGTTTGAGGATGGAATCAGACCGGAACACATGACACGGCTCTTGTCAATTGGCCTCTTAGGAGTAAAAAAGAGACGGCGACTAGTTCCAACTCAATGGAGCATCACTGCAACTGACGACATAATTGGTAAGGAGCTGCACAAACAAGTGTTGCGACTTCCTTGGACTAACAACTACCACGTTTTTTCCGACCACGCCTTAGGCAATACTGTAATTCTACTTCTCGTTCCAAGTGCTTGGCAATTTGAAGCTCTGGAGTGCTGGCTGGGTGCCCTGAACCCTTCTGTGTATTCTGATTTTGAATGGTATAAAGGGAGAAAGGATTACGCGAGTAAGATTGTTGGAGCCTATTATGCGACAAGACTTCCAGCCCTGGAGTACCTGGTAAATGGAATCCAACGACAAGCTGGAGTTCTCGTTTTCATGGAGGTCGATCCCACTCAATGGGTCCCGCTTGGAGTCTGGCGGTTTCGTGAAATTGCTAAGAGGGCTCTTACAACAGGAGGATTAACCTTCACTACTCTCAGTGAGGCAATTGAGGAAATCGAACGTAATCTTAGAGCTCCAGTAATTAACTACATCAACGCAAGTGAGCTGTACAAGGAGTACACCACCCAGACTAGATTAACTGACTTCTTCAATTAAATGCGGGGAATTTAAGAGTGGCATTAGGAACTCAGCGAGTGAAGTACTGATGGCGATATATGAGCGATTATGTAGGATATCTCAAAGGTTACCTCTTCATCGAATCGGAGGTCGAACAAGAGATAGAGATCTCCTCAAGGCTGTTGTTTTCCTATCCCCTTTGATGAAAATCACTCCTGAAGGAATCGTTTCGGCATCATATTTCACAGCTATTCTGACCTTTGTTGGTCTCACTAGCATTCTATATTTGCTCAATGTATCACTTCTTATTGGTGTCTTACTATCACTTCTTGCGTCGTTAATTGTATACTACGTTGTTGCTACTTATCCCATCTCAGTTATGGATGGCTACAAACTTGGACTCTCAGAAGAAGCCGACCTGGTCTTTGAACAGTTCATCTTGGTATTTCAGTCCAGTGGAACAATCTTTGATGCAATTGAGATGGTAGCTAATTCAAATCATCCAATTCTGTCTGCAACTTTCTTGGAGTTTCTGATTGAAATTGATAAAGGAATTTCTCCAGAAGAGTGCATTTCCGAATTTGCAAAGAATCAACCTTCTGAGGACCTTCGAAGATATTTGATTGCTGTCCTCTCTTCACTTGAAAAGAAGACCGATTTACTTGAGATGCTCTCAGGTGAATCATTTGAAGCTGATACATCTCTTAGACAGAAAAATCTGGAAATTGAAAGTAGATTGCTGATTGTTGCAGCTCTAGTAACCTATATCCCAATGATGTTCACTCTGGCAGCATCCCTTGGAGGATATGCCACCAACATTGCAGTGATCCTCATTGCTCCGTTCTTTCTTGCACTCAATGCGATACTGCGATCCCGATTCTCCCGCTCTTTCTCTGCATATTTTGATAGACCTCAGGGGACAGGAATTTCAATTCCATCTCAGAAGCAGATTATTGACGAATATGATGAGTTTCTCAATTTCATGATTTTACTTGGTGAACGCCTAAGAATGGGAGATGTACTAGAGATCGCTCTTCCTGCAATACGAGAAGATGTAGGTCCTGAAGTTCAGCGGCTTATTGACCCCGCGATTAATTCTGTCTATTGGCAAAATCAAAGTATGAAAGATGCGATGAAGTTAGCTTCTGAAGCCGCACTTGGACAACGCGTTTCCAACTTAGTTGGAATGATTTCGAGGATGTGTGAAGCTTCCGCGTTAGATGCAGGTGAAAGAATATCGAGAATAGCTGCGCGGTTAATTAAGAGGTCTGCAGTAGCTAAAGAGCGTGACTCAATAATAGCCGCCCAGAAACTCAAGGTCCTTATACTAAGTTTCACTAGCGCTGTTGTTTTGGGACTCCTGACATCGCTAGCTCCGTTCCTCTTCATAGGACAACTTCTTGCAGAAGGACCTTCTTGGGTTCCTGGAACCTCCGTTGTGATGGACATTCTCCCACTCATTATCGCGTTGGCAATTACGACTACATCCACGGGATATCAAAATACTCTAATGGTAGGAGGAAGCAGAGCGATACTCATCGGTCTTGTCTGTCTTCTACTTTATCTCATCGCATTTGTGTTCTCTAG
>DAOWDY010000033.1 GCA_030638785.1 Candidatus Thorarchaeota archaeon | reverse complement strand
GAAACAGAAAAAACTGGTCTGAGCATTCTTGCAGGACCAAAGTGGCTGACCCGATTCGAGAAGGCTCGAATCATTGGAGCTCGTGCTCTACAGATTTCGATGGGTGCACCGGTACTTGTGAGTTCCAAGAAAGCTTCATTAGGTCTCTTTGCATTGGCTGAGGTCGAATTGCGTTCTGGAGTGCTGCCAATGACTCTTCGTAGGACCCTTCCTACTGGAGAATTCCACGATATTCCACTCAAATCACTGTTGAAGCATTCTAGACTGGACTAAAAAGTCCGGTCCAGTACTGCTTTTTCATTTTTGTAGCTGTAATAGTAGCTTTAAAATGGGTACTAGGTCTCATTTCTGAGTCCGGATAGTGAACTATATTGCAGAATGCTATAGACTTCTTGAGTGCTGATCTCGTACTCAGATTAATCATCGGCTTCGCGGTAGGTGGTTTAATTGGCCTAGAGCGGCAAAAGAAGTTAGAGCAAGATAGAACTGTGGGAGTACGATCTTTCGGTCTGCACAGCTTGCTAGGCACTCTGGCTTCATATTCATTTGTTGTATCAGGGAATCCAATCATTCTTGTGTATGCAACAGCCATCTCATTGCTTCTAGTCGGAATCCAACTGTATCAGAAAATCATTAGGTCAATGAGAAAAGGAATGACAACAACGATTGTCTTTGCAATGGCGTACGTTCTTGGTACCCTAGTAGGTCTTGATGTTCCACCTGAGGGACAGTTGGTTGGTACATTGCAAATTCTCGCGATGACTGTTGCATTCATGGTGTTTCTAGTTCTTGGATTCAAGGACGAACTTGCGGCGGCAGTCGCGGGTGTAAGCCATGACGAGATGATTAGCGCAGCAGAATTGGGGGTCGTCATTCTATTCTTCTGGCCTTTGATTCCAGAAACCATCCCAGTTCCGGGGTTGACAGACGGGTTTCCCATCTTCACAACTTATATTCTCATTGTTATTCTATTATCAATAAGCTTTGCAAACTATCTCCTCGTGAAGAAATACAAGGAGAGAGGTAAGTACTTCTTTGGTTTCTTTGGAGGATTTGCAAACAGCGAAGCCACTGTATCAAGCTTGACAGAAACATATGTCAAGACGGGCAGGAAAAATCCAGGTAGCTTTGCAGTATCCACTATTTTCGCGAACCTAGCTATGGTCCTGAGAAATGGTATACTAGTGATTCTACTTGATCCGACTTTCCAGATCTTTGGGTACTATCTTATCCCGTTAAGCTTGCTAATTGTAGTCGGTTTGATTAGGCTCCTATACGAGCGCCGCAAATTCAAGCATGAGGAAGAACCTGAAGAGCTTGATACAAAACTGGTTTCACCATTCGAGTTTGGAGCAGCACTCCGATTCGCTGCAGTGTTTGGTTTCATACTATACATCTCACTTGTTGCTCAGGCATTGGCAAGCGATGCAGGATTTCTCATAGTGTCTGTCATTGGAGGGCTAATCAACGCAGGCGCAGTTGTAACAACAGCCGCACTTACTTTCACTGCAGGGGGAATATCTCTAGCAACGGCTGTGTATTCAGTAATTATCGCAACTACTATGGCTCTTATGAACAAAATCATCTTTGTCTACCAAGCAGACCGTGAAACAACTCTCGCTAGGTTAGTCTTGCGGGATGGTCTTATCATGACAGTAGGTGTGGTCATCTACATTATCCTACTTAGTTCAGGTGCTATACCAATTGCATAAAGAAACAAGCGATACTCAGCAAAACACTTAAAGAAGTCACTCTCTCAGTGACTTCTGGTGACAAATGGTGAAAGATGGTGGATTCGTTCATCTACTTCTGGAATAACTTCACACAGTACACCGTCTCATGCAGTTACCGTAAGAATCTAGGAGGATTCAATTTTGAGTGAGATACGAACAGTCAGAGGTATGCGAGACCTCATGGGTAAGGAGATGCTAGTTAGGAATTATCTAATTGAGCAAGCAGTGCAGGTCTTTCGCAGCTTTGGATATGAACCGTTAGATTCACCGGTAATGGAATTATGGGAAACTCTCTCTGCAAAAGGCGGCGACGAAGTGGAAGCTGAAACATTCAAGTTCGAAGATAAAGGCGGACGTGAGGTCGGTCTGAGATTTGATCTTACCGTTCCTCTGGCAAGAATTGTAGCAACGAACCTTCATTTACCCAAGCCCTTCAAACGATATGCAATTGGTAAGGCGTGGCGGTACGACAGACCCCAAGCAGGAAGATACAGGGAGTTCATGCAAGCTGATGTTGATGTTATTGGGGCAAGCAGTCCTGCTGCTGATGCAGAAGTAGTGCTAGTTGCTTTAGAATTTTCACGAAGAGTACTCAAAACGAACTACATTGTTAGAATCAACAATCGTAAGGTATTGAAAGGCCTCACTGAAATCGCGGGAGTTCCAGATGATCTCGCTCATGAATGCTTCAGATCAATAGACAAGCTTGATAAAATCGGTAAGAAGGGTGTCCTCGAAGAACTCTCATCACGAGGAATTTCAAAAGAGTCTAGTGAGAAACTCTTGGATGCAATAGAACTCAGGGGAAATGGTCTTGATGTCTTAGATAAGTTCGCAGAACTCCTCAAAGAATCAGAGATCGGAACAGAAGGAGTTGAAGAGCTTAAATTCATGGCTGAAATCTTCGAAGAAACTGAGGTTTCTTCACTTGTCGAGTTCGATATGGCCCTTGCACGAGGTCTTGACTATTACACAGGCGCAGTATTTGAAGGCAGATATCTTGGAAAACCAGCTCTTGGATCGATCTTTGGTGGTGGACGATACGACCATCTAATCGAGCGATTTGGAGGACAACCGACTCCAGCCACTGGGATCTCATTAGGGATAGGTAGACTTGTGGATGTTCTAATCGCCATGGGAGAAACCGATGGATTAGAATCTGAACTGCAAGTATTCATAGCACCGCTAAAGAGGCCAATGGTTCGATATGCAGCTCGACTAGCAAATGAGTTTGCAAAAGCAGATGTCACTGTTGAATTTGACCTGATGGAGCGTTCCTTGAAAAAACTCCTTGCACTATCTGATTCAAAAGGAGCACGTTTCACAGTGATTGTCGGACCTAGAGACCTTGAGAAAGGACAGGTCAGTATCCGAAACATGGAAACCAAAGATACTGTTCTTATCAATTTAGAAGATGCAGTGGAGTATGTATCTTCAAAGCTATAGAGAATAATCGATGGCATTTTATTGAAAAAGTAAAACGCAAATCCTTTTCTCGGAGGATGCTCCTTTAATTTATGGGGTCTAATATGGTTCGTCTACCTGTTGTGGCTGGAAGGTTCTATGAAGGAGAAGAGAATATTCTTCGTCAGCGAATTGAGGATAGTTATTTGAAAGGAAGTGGTCCAGGGAGATTGCCGGATGGAGATTCAGGAAATACTCGTAGGTTAAAGGGATTGATTTCTCCACATGCTGGCTACGTGTATTCTGGAATGCCAGCCGCTCATAGCTATCTGAATCTCTATGAAGATGGAAAACCAGACCACATCGTTGTAATTGGTCCAAACCATTCTAGTTACGGTGCACCTGTAGCTGTGTGTAACGACGATTGGAAAACACCCCTAGGGCTTGCTAGATATGATACAGAACTAGGTCCTACCATTGTTGAGCAGAACGAATTCGCAACCAATGATTGCATCGCTCACAGTGCAGAGCACTCTATAGAAGTGCAGGTCCCATTCCTTCAACATGCATTTGGAGTAGATGTTAGTTTCGTGCCAATCTGTCTTGGAGACTATAGCTTCAAGGTTGTAGAATCTCTCGGTAAGACAATAGCAAATCTGGCTGATGAGATGGACATTCTTGTAATCGCAAGTTCAGACTTCACACATTTTGAATCAGCATCAAGTGCAAAGATTAAGGATAATCAGGCAATGGAATACTTGGAATACTTGGATCCTGAAGGTTTTCTAGATTTTGTGAAGGAACATAGAATTAGCATATGTGGTGCAGGTCCCATTGCAACAGCTTTGGTTTTCGCAAAGGAGCTAGGTGCTACAAGTTATAGATTATACAAGTACACAACATCAGGCGATATCACTGGGGATGACAAAAGCGTGGTTGCATATGTTTCTGGAGCATTCTTTTAGGAGTCAAGATCAGAAGCCATATCATCCTTAATCACCGACTTCCGTACAATTTTACGTGGAAGGCCAACTGAGGCTACAAAGGCACCCGCAACCGACATGATTACTGCAACTCCTAATGCCGTAACTCCATCACCAGTTTGATCATAGAGTCCTCCAGCAAGGAGAGGGCCAACAACAAATGCACTGTTACTTACTGCGCCCATCAGTCCCATGATACTACCATATGCACTTTCATCTGTAAGGTCCGCTGTCATTGCCTGAATTGTTGGACCTCGCATTGACAATGCAATGCCTAGTACAATACCACCGAGATAGAATCCAGTAGTATCTGTAGCAGTCATGAAGATGTAGAGAGAGATGGCACCAATTAATGAACCACTTACGATAAGCCACTTTCTTCCAACGCGGTCTGACATCTTACCAAAGAAAAGATTTCCAAAAACGGAAACAATGCCTATAATTCCAAAGAAAATTCCAATCTCTACTGGGGAAAATCCGTATCGGATGACTGCATCAAGAGTGAATGCAACTTGAAGTATTCCAAGAGCAAACATATTCGCGAACATTGAAACTCCCAAAGCAGAGTATGCCTTTGTATTAGTCCTGAGTACTTCAAGAACAGGTGGTTTCTCTCTCAGGAGAACAGCACGTTTTTCTGCGGCCGCATCGGTTTCTTGGACAAGAATATAGACGACAACCAATGTGCCTAGAGTCGCAATCGCTGCGACAATGAATGGCATTCGCACACCCATAGCCTCTGCGAGGATACCTCCAATAGTTGGTCCTACAATAAAACCAGCCATACTTCCCATGCTCAGATATCCCATCGCGGTACCACGATTCTCGATAGTTGTCACATCTGAAACGTAAGCGTTTGCAGCTGGGAAGAATCCAGCAGAAACTGCTCCTTCTAGGGCTCTGGCAGCAAGCATTACTAATACATTTGGTGCGAACGCATAGATTACATTTGCACCAGCAAAACCAAATAGTGCAAAGAGCATCACTGGTTTCCTTCCTACCCTATCAGATAGGCCACCTAATGGACCTGCTAAGACGATTCGCGTTATGGCAAATGCCGCAGTAAGCATCCCAAGATCGAGCGCAGATGCTCCGAGTTCAACAATATAGTAGGGGAAGATAGGAAGGACGATACCAAAACCTACCTGCAGAATACTCAAACAAAATGCAAGAGTCCATACTTGTCGCATACCACTTTTCGAACCTTCTTGTTTCGCTGGTTCTTCAGTGATAGTGACTTCTGATTCATGCAAGTCGGGGTCCATTAGATAAAACGCTCACCGCGATGCATTGGTGGCTTCTTTTCAGTGTTGTTAAAGCGCAAAATATTACTTGTCAATAATTACCCGACTGACGCCCTTAATCCCAGTCAAAGTTTCAATTACTTGTCCTGGAAGTTGTTCTTGGGTTATCACCTTTAGGCATGGCTGTTCATAGATTGCGACATCCTCTGCCAACACTTGCCGGATTGGAATACCATATCCTGCAATTGTTGAGGTGACTTCTGACAAGATCCCGGGATTCTCAGGGGAATCAACAAAGATTGTTACCACACCATAACCAAGAACACGGCTTACTTTTTCCAAAGAAGGACCTGCCGGAAGAAGTTGTGAAAAGAATAGATGAAGTTCGGAATTTTCACAAATATCTTCGGTAGTTGCCCTAACGGTTCGTCTATCAAAATTGAGTGCATCACCGATTGCTTTGAGTGGCACTCTTATCTTCCCACATTTCACGACTCCTGGTGCTTCAACTCTGAATCCATGTCGTACAAGCGCCTGGGCCACAGCAAGTCTACTGGGGGATTCTCGAAAGTGGTCAACAATTCTTCGCCACACGATATAGCACCTCTTTAGGTACTTTCCTTAGACTATAGGTTTCTCCATTAGTATCTCATCTATAAAGCCCTTCGGCATCTGAAAATGACGCTCTCTTTTCCCTACAAGACGATATCCAAGGGATTCGTACAAACTAAGTGCGATGGCATTGTTGTCAAAAGTGCTTAGCGTAATCTTTTCGTATCGCTGTTGTCTACCTGCGTCCTCAGCTGCTACCATGAGAGCTTTACCAATCCCGAAACCTCGAAATGGCTTCCGCACTATGATTCCTAATCGAGCAACATGAGCAGATGCCGCCCACTCCTCAGGTTGTAAGCTCAAATGTCCAACATATTCAGCATCAATGTGTGCAATCAACAGAATCTCACGATTTCCATAGGTTCTCTGAATCCATTCAGCCCATTCAGCTTGGTTTGAATTAGGTCGAAGAGTAGGTAACCATTCTGATTCGTGAACTACCTGGCAGAAATTCTGATGAAGATCTCTTGCATCACTAATTTTTGCATGGCGGATTAGGATTTCCCGGTCATCCTTTGTTTTGAATTGCCATGCTTTCACTTGAACCACCTAGATGTACCTTATGGGTTCTGAGGAGTATCTAATAGTGGAATATCTATTCTCATTCCAGGTCGAGGTAGCGAACAGACATAAACTCTATCGAGATCGACCGCGGCTGTTCCATCATTGAGTTCCCTGAATGTCCCTTTCACCTGAAATGCTGCAGGTTCAAGAGTCACAAGAGAGATTGCCACTCTCTGACCATCTGATAGCGAATATCCCCGTCGAGTTTCCTCACCTCTCTTAATCACCAGACGATTACTATGGGCAGGCACCATACCAAAGGCTGGAAAAGCTGCGGGATATCCGTCATCATCAATGAATGACAGAATCTTTACAGCAGCCATTTCTGAAAATCTCCTAAGAACGGGGCGGGACATGTTTCCCTCAATAGTTTCTTCGAAGTGGACCTTCCCTTTCGCCATTCTAGCTTTCAAGTAATTGGTCAGAACATTTACTTTCGAAATAGGATATCCTTGGCTAATCCATTTGGGATAAGCCAATCCAACTCCACGTGGATTCGTGTACTGGTTATACCTGAAGAAAGGGGTCATAGCCATAAACTCGTAGACCTCATCATATTGATGGTATGACTCGAAGTCTGCTTTTATGAGCCAACTATTGAGATCCATGGTCATGACTAGTAGAGCCATCTTTGAATTTCCATCGAGTAAGTTTTGCCGACTCTTGAACGTCATTATGTCACCATAGACCAGTTTGGTCTTCTCATAGATGTTCCATGACAACACAAGGGCGGTATTTGGTTCACCATTTGAGTCCTGAGTGATCATAAATTTAGGAGTAAGAAACTCCTTCATTGCATTCGCTAAATCTTCTGGAATAATGTTATCCACAGGTCTTCACCTCATTCGTTCTCGTTAATTCTGATTCGTTGTCATCTCGTTTTGTCATGCCTGACCAAGTCACATTGGAAATACCTTCTTCACATGCCAGCTGAGCAAGGACCTCCATCTTCTCTTTCTCAATCATGTCATAATCTTTCAAAGGATATTCAAGGCCAAAGAGGGAATATTTCTCAATACACATCTTGTTGAAAGCTAGTAAATCGTATCTTTCAACGGTTTGCATATACTGAGCGATGAATTTCGAAATTGCTCTAATGTTTTCTCTGGTGTCAGTGTGGTCAGGAATGATAGGAGTTCGAACCCAAACAGGCATACCAACCTCTGTGAGAATCTTTGCGTTTTCTAATACCCGTTCAAGAGGAATCCCGACAAATTCCTGATGCTTTTCTGGGTCCATCTGCTTCAAATCTAGAAGCACCAAGTCTACGTGTTCGAGTATAGACCGCCAGACGCTCTCACTTGCATAGCCAGTGGTGTCCAAGGCAACATGAACTCCTTTTACCCTAAGCTTTGATGCAAGTTCCTTTGTGAACTCATGTTGAAGTAAGGGCTCACCTCCAGAGATTGTGACACCTCCATTTGAAGTATCAAAGAAGACTTTGTCGCGAATTAACTCTTCAACTAGCGCATCTACCTCCCAAGTCTTTCCAATAATCTCAATTGCACCTGCTGGACACTCTTCTTCACATGTCCCACAGACCAAGCATTTCCTCAAATCTATGACCATTCCTTCCGTTGTAAGATCAAGCGCACCTTCAGGACAAGCCTCTATGCACGCTTTATCGCCGATGCATTTTTCGGAATGCCAGACAGTTCTCGGATTAGAATCGATGGTCTCGATATTATGACACCAAACACAGTTTAGAGGGCATCCTTTAAGGAATGCAGTTGTGCGAATGCCAGGACCATCCTCAGTCGAGCACCGTTGAATGTTAGTAAGGATTCCAGTTCGTGTCATTAGAGATTATGCTCCGTCCTAGTGATAATCTCCTCTTGGAGTTCTCGCCCAATCTGTGTGAAGTATGCGTTATAACCAGTTACGCGGATAAGCAAGTTTGAGTACTTATCTGGATTAGACTGGGCATCCCTTAGCGTTTCGCTATTAATGATGTTGATCTGTAATGCTGTACCGCCTACTTCATTGTAAGCTCGTAGAAGAGCCGCCAGTTTAGCAACGTTTTCCTGAGACCTCACCATGGAGGGACTCAAAGTAATTGTATGTGACGCTCCATTGGGGATAGTTTCTAAACCAAGTTTCCCAACTGAACGGATTGATGCTGTTGGACCCTTTGCATCCATACCCTGAACAGCTCCAACACCACCTGAAAGAAACTCTCCACGTCGACGTCCGTCAGGAGTTGCTGCAGTGAGAGGAGCAAGAGGGATATAATAGTTCCAACTCAAATACCCTGCACGATATCTTTTTCCGGTGTAGGGGTTTTCATGTTTGAAGGTTTCTTCACCCCAAAACGTTGAGAACTCACGAGCAATCTCATCAACATAATCATCATCATTACCGAATTTGGGTGCTTTCTGTCGAAGCAACTGACGAATCTCTTCTTGGTTCTTATAATTGTCATGAATCGCCGCGAGAAGTTCCTTCATTGTGATTCGTTTCTGATCAAAGACCATCATCTTGACAGCCGCAACAGAATCCACGAGAGTTGCAATTCCCATTCCTTCAACTGTAGTGAAATTCCAATCAGTTCCACCCTCATTGATGTCCTTGCCTCTTGTAGCACATCCATCCATGAGTGCACTCAGATAGGGAGTAGGCTGGTACTTTGCACGAATCGTATCAGCCATGCTGCCACACCGAGTTAGTAATCTAATTAGTTCAGCAAGCTGAACTTTGACGGAATCTCGAAACTGTTCATAGGTTGTAAAAGAAAGTGGATCTCCCGTCTTTAGCCCCATCTGTTGACCGGTCGCGATGTCTTTCCCATCATTGAGAGCTAATTCAACAGCCTTTGCAAGATTGATGTTGACATCAATAGTATCAGAGCGATCATTTCCTTGCATTGTATTCTCTAGACATCCAACCACTCCGTAATCCCAAGCATCTTCACGAGGTACACCCTGCCAGACCAATCCATCAATACTATGTTCGTCGAAGTTTAGAAGGAATGGAGACCCTTGTGCTCTCGATAGCATTCCTGCTATCTTCATCAGGAAATCATCTGGTGTGTTCTTATGAATTCGAACATTCGGTTTTGGCTCAAGGAGGTTCATCTCCTCGATAACATCCAAAGCTAGCCAAGTCAGTTCATTGGCCATATCTTCACCGTTTGGACCACAACCGCCTAACGTCATTAGTTGTCCGAATCCGGAGTTAATTCCCTGATTCAAACCCAATCTTCCTTGAAAATCGTAAACATAATTGTGTTTAATCCAGTAACAGTGGAGAAGTTCTTTTGCCTTCTCAGGTAAGAGATCACCTGACTCCATACTGGCCTTATAGAATGGATACATGTATTGGTCCCATCGACCGTGAGACAGACCTGCTCCAGGGTATGATTCAGCCGCCATAACAAGAATGTGAACAGTCCACAATGCCTGCAATGCTTCCCAAAATGTTTCGGGGGGATTCCAAGGAACCATGTCGCATATTCTTGCAATTTCCTCAAGTTCAGATTTTCTTTCCGGGTCCGTTGTCGATTCGAGGAGTTCTCGCGCTTTGTCAGCGTAACGTTTGTTGAAGTCACGTGCAGTTTTGCAACTAAGAATCAATGATTCTACAAATTCACGATGTTTTGGGGAGATATCACCCTTCAAGATTCCTTCGTACTCTTCAACAAGACCCTTCATTCCAACACTTAGGGCTTTCGCGTAGTTTGGAATGATATGTCCGGGAACAGAGGTAGCGGTTCCAATTCCAACTGCATTCAAACGTCCTGCTTCTTCAAACCATTTGGACATCTCCTTGTTGCGTACCTTTGTTTCAGACTTATTCAAGGATTTAGATAATGCAGTACTGAAGTTGAACCCAACAACCATCTCATCATCAAGAATAGTTACTGGCATGTGTTTTGTCATAACCTCATGGAAAAAGATTGCACGACGCATTGCTAATCCATGGTCCCAATAATCATCAGGTAGTGCAACAGGGATTGCCATTGCTTGTAGAGTGGCATTGATTGAGGCGAAGAATGGATAGAGGGCAGGTTCCTGTGCCCAATCATGTGTTGAGTAGACTTCATCCCATTTTGTGCCTGTAGTGAATGAATATGGTTCATTAGTTTCCGTTCTATCATGAAATGAATAGAATTGGTTTCTTAGTCGTTTTACTCTATTCGATAGAGTATCAGAAGGAGACCAAATTTTGCCTGATGCACGCTCATTGTCAAGGGTCATTGCACTTCAGTCCCATGTTTTTGAACGCATCACTAGGACAAGAACCGCTAATATATCTCCCTCTTGTACATGTTTGAAACTGGCGCTAGCCTTAAAAGTAGTCTAATTTCCTGTGCCCCATCCGCCCGACTAAATGGTACAGGGTTCAAGGAAGGCTTCAGAATGAGAAAAACAAGTCTAGTAGCAATTCTAGTGGCAATTACGTTTCTTGCAGGTTCTATGGCAATTCAACCGCTGACAACTACATCGAATCTAGGAGCCGCTGAAGCACCTGTCAATCCTCATACGTTTGCAGGATTTGATTCAGATAATATCACTGTCGTACTTCAGACACCAGCAAATCAAAGCACAGTGGAAGGTACATTCAATATAACATTAGACATTTCTTCAGACAGTGGTACTTTGAACCTTACACTCTTTATCGAGGGTGAAATCTATCCTGACTATAATGGTACCCCCATCGCCAATGGAATACAGAATGTCACGATAGATACAACAACACTTGCTGAAGGACATCTAAACTTCACACTGTTGTTTGAGGATAACAGCACTGGAACTGATGAGAAACAAACTTACACATACATCTTCAATGTAGATAATCATGGAGTTCCAAATGTAGAGATAATTTCTCCTGTTACACTGGCTAATTTCACAGGATTTGATGATCTATATCTTAACATTACTTCGGATTATCCAGAAGTCTACTTGAACATAACAGTAGATGGTGAGATGACTTCTGAGTACAATGCTACATTAGTCAATGTCGGGGCGGAGAATTATACGATAAATGCAACGAGATACGAGAATGGTGATCATGGTATCAACGTTATCGTTTATACCGAGGAAGGTTTGCAGGATTCTGCATCTGTAACTCTATTCTTCCTTGATCATGTAAGATTCTTCCTTAGAGGACTGACTCAATTTGATACATTATTAGGGGATGCAGAGATTCAGATTCGAATCGTATCTCCTTACGATTCAGTTGAACTTTCAGCTTATGTCGATGGTGTGCTTGTACCGGATGTTTCAAACATAACACTCTATACAGGAATCTCATCCTTTACACTTGACACCACTTCATACTCAGAGGGAGAACATAATTTCACCTTTAGAGCCTACGATGATTTCGGCCACGTCTGGGAAACCCATAGGACATTTATTATCGATAACCACGGAGTTCCCGATGTTGAGTTTGTGTCACCAACCGATGATTTGGTGGTGGGATATACAGCATTCACTGTGGATATCGAATCAACTTGGGATGTAGTTACGGTTAGAGTTTATATTGATGACGAGGTCGTCGCCAACTATACCGATGTTGCGGTAGGAGAGTTCACCTTCTACCTTGATACTAATCTGTACACAAAGTGGGAGCATGTACTCAAGGTTGTTGTTGAAACAGAAGAGGGAGAAACCGTAGAAGTAGAAGCAACCTATGGATTTGCAAACATGAAGATCGAAGAAGTAGCAAGCATTGGCGTGCTCCTTGGTCTAGCAATCATGATTCCACTCTACAGGAAGCGAAATGATGAACCTCTTCGACCAGTGTTGATTCTTGATCTCGTATATGGTGCGGTCATTGCTGCAGCATTCGTGATTCTTGGAGTCACAAATCTTGGCTTTGCAGTCTGGCATCTCAATCTATCAAGTATCTGGATACTTGGTGGAATTCTAGTATTCCTGAATTGGGTACTACCTCTACTCAAGGCGGACGATGAGAATTAGAGAATACGTGTTACTGGAATATCTCGTGCATCCTCAACGGACCAGCGAGCTACTGGCTTGTAGTGCTTGAGCTGGTCCTTGGGGATTGTGCCAACAACTTTTTTCATTTTCAATGCCTTCGCTGAAGATGCTGTTTTGGAAATCATATATCCAAGATGCTCATGACCAAATATCGTAGCATCCACAACAAAGTCAGCTTGCTTCGAACTGGATTTAATGATTGCTCCAATTCCAACAAGTTTCTCTTTCTTATAGAATTCGAATAACCTTCCTGCAACCCCTTCGTCAACAATCTTCCGAACTACTTCAGCAAGAAGTCCTGGGGCAGCATTGTTGGAGAATTCCATTGATTTCGGAAGACCTGATACTTCCTTGAGTCGGACGGTCTTAACTCTTTTTGGAGGAATTGCTTTTATCTTCTCAGGATTGGCCTTGATTATAAGTAACGAGCCTCTAGCGAAATAGGAAATCTTCATCCAAAAATTGTATGCTTCTGGGGGAGTCATCAATACGACTCGAGCAGCCCGTTTTTCTTTGAGCACTACCTCAGCTGCTCTAGTAAGCATTGTACCAATATTCGATTTCTGATGTCTAACGTCGATGTCCACATTGCGAATAATTCCGATTTTGCCAACTATTGGATTCTTCTCAGTCCTAAAAACTACCTCGCCTACGACAACCCCATCTTTCTCTGCAACCAGCCATCCCCAGTTTTTAAAACCTACACCACGATGTTCAACTTTGATTTCCTCTACAGTCTTGAAACCTTCCTCCTTTGTTCTATAGAACCAACGTGTTGTCTGGTAGACTGTTAGAAGATCCTTACAATCCCGCATTTTGCCTTTTCGTATTGTCACCATTTACTCCATCTCAGGGCTGGTTCT
>DAOWDY010000085.1 GCA_030638785.1 Candidatus Thorarchaeota archaeon | reverse complement strand
TTACCCGATGCGGGGTTCAAGGACTTCTCAAGCATTATCTGGAGACTTCGTCAAGTAAAAGATGCCGCAGAGATTGATGCAATCACACAAGCAGTCCGTATCGCTGAAATTGGAATCCGAACCGCACTGGAGATTATATCTACAGAGAGATCCGAGGCGGATGCATCTGTCGAGATTGAGTCTGCCATGCGAGGGGTTGGAGGACAACACAAGGGCATTCGAGGAGCTGTAATTGCAGGTCCAAATGCACGGTTTCCATTTACAAAACCCGGTCCTCGTCGAATAACAAGTGATGAGCCTGTTGTGATTGATATTACTGTGAGTCATAACGGTTACTTTGCTGAGATTGCACGGACACTACATCTTGGAACTCCAACGGACTCCCAGCGTGCTTTGTTTGACGACAACCTCGAAATCAGTAAGAAGATTGAGGAGAGAATCGCTCCCGGAATCACTATTGATGAACTTGTCAAACACGTTACTTCTGAGATTGGAGGGCATTTCCTGCAAGAGGGAGTATTCACTCCAATAGGAAGTTCAATAGGTCTAGACCTCCGTGAACCACCTCATATAATGGCTGGCAATATGACGACCTTACGGGCTGGTATGGTTCTATCTATTCATCCTGCCTGCTTTGCTCCTTCAATAGGAAGCACAAAGATTGCTGACGTCTTGCATGTGACTGAAGATGGTTGTAAGAACCTCAGTTCCATTGCGCGAGAAACGATGTAGTCTATATTCCCGTCTGCCAAGTTCTTAGTTTCTGAAAGACATCTGCTATTATGACAGCTCGTGCTTCTTGCTTCCCAATCTCGTCACGTGATAATTCACGAATCTGGGTTGCTGGAGCGCCTGAGTTCATACTTCTTGGAGGAATGACGACATTGCTCGGGACTATGCTGCCTGGAGCTAGAACAACACCTTCTCCCAGCGTAGCACCGTCAAAGACAACACAGCCTTCTCCAATGTTAGCTGTATCTCCAACATATACACCATGCAATACAGCAGAAGTTCCTATGACAACATTGTTCCCGATGATTGCAGGACTGTCCTCATTATGAGCATGGATGACTACACTATCCTGAACGCACGAGTTCTCACCGATTCTAACACTAGCTTGGTCGACTCGAATTACTGCCCCCGGCCACACACTCACACGAGCGGCAATATCTACATTTCCAACAATGGTCGCCTGTGTACTGATGTACGCCTTGGGGTCAATCTTGGGATTTTGATCTCCAAATGGTAAGATGGGCATTATCTGCACCTCAATTAAGTTGTTCAATCACTTTTTCGTAATGGTCAATGGGTCTTAATCCGACAAGGCGATCGGTCTTGACATTTTCACCGCTTCTCGGATTTGGTATCTCAAAACTGGCTGGTTGGCCATTATGATAGACTAGAATACATGGAATTGCGACAATGTTATTCTCTGCCGCAAATGATCTGTGCTCTTGTGTATTGAGTTTGATGAAACCAATATCTGCATTGTCTGAGTATTTCTGTTCGAGTTCTTCTATCACTGGACTTAGAGCAACACAAGGTCCGCACCATGGTGCCCAAGCATCAACGAAAAGGAGTTTGGTTTCGTCAATTGCATTCTTTGCTTCTTCAGGAGTTACGTCTTGTACCACGGTTTTCTCAACCTTTTGTAGTTCACAGGAAATTGACCTATGAATCTATCTACGTCTTAACCATGTCCTGAGTGTGGCAATATTCAATACAAACCCTTTGACAATCATGTGGCATTGGAGTTCGTGTAGGAAGTGTATCGGATATGAAGCAATCAGGTGAATGTCCAAAGTGTCAGGGTCACAATATTTGGAATAATAGCTATTTTGGTAAGCAAACTGTTGGTTCTCAATGGGTAAGAAAGTGGGTTCTAGTACGCGGATCAAATTGGCCACCGCGACGCAGGTTCGCATTCAAAGATGAGTTTGTTTGTCTTGACTGCGGATATTCTGAATCCTATGTCGACAGAAACGGACTTGAATCAATCAAGGAATATGATTTTCCTGAGGATAGATAAAACTACAAAATTAGAAAGTGTTTCTCTAGGGGAGTTCAACCCCCCTGTGAAACTCGAAATTGTTTATGCAGTTGCCTCTGCAATGAGGTTCTCTGCGATTTGGAAATACACGTCAATCGGCATTACTCCGACCAACTTGTCCATCTTTCTGCCGCTGCCATCATCAAAGACAACACGCTTGCCCTCTGAATATACTAGAACGCTAGGGACACCAGTAATCTGGTTCTCCGCGCTGAACTGTCTGTTCTGGTCCACATCAAGCTTGACGACCTTTACCCCTTTCTCGCCGTACTTTTCTGACACCTCTTGCATGATTGGTGACAGAGTTTTGCACGGTCCACACCAAACTGCGTGGCAATCGACAAACACCACTTTACTCTCTTCTATGATGCCATTCAATTCTTCGGCACTGACTTCATTAACCATTGTTGTTATCTCCCTGTTTAGCAGGTATTGGTTGTGCACTACGTTTGCACAACTGTTTTTGTTCACTTTCCATTAATAAGCGTTGTTCTAGAACCATGCATAATTGGACTATAATTCAGGTGGGCCGCGCTTCACTCGTTTCATCATATCTCTAGGAGTCTCTCCCCAATCTATGAGATACTCTAGCCACCAAGTCATTCCTGCATCAGCGCATAGTTGAAGCTTCTCGGAGTCTGCTTTCTTGTCATCGCCTGTAGTATCACCTGAAACCACAATATCATAGTTCAGGAGATTACCTCGTTCCTTCTCTATGATTGAGAGCGACTCTTTTATTCCCTCAATGGTTATCCCATCTTCCCCCCCCGCAAGAGGAAATACGCCATCATATCGTGCTGCTCTCTTGAAAGGTGCTTTCTTTGGCCAAGTGCCTGCAACCCAGATTGGTATCTTTTTCTGGACCGGTTTTGGGAGAAATGTCACTTCCTTCTGCTGGTAGTACTCTCCCTCAAAAGAGAATGGTTCACCACTCCAGAGACCTGTAAGGACTTCGAGACCTTCGTCTAACATCTTTGCTCGAACTTTTGGATTAGAGGTTTCGCCAAAGTGATCTAATTCCTGTGTACCCCCAAGACCTACCCCCATGATTAATCGACCGTTTGAGAGATGGTCTAACGAGACAGTTTCCCGTGCCAGCTTGGAAGGTCGTCTTCGCGGAATCGGAGTAACCATTGGTCCTATCTTAATGTCCTCCGTCTTAGCAGCCACAGCAGCCATCACAATCCAGGGATCTACAACTCCCATAGTACCTTTCCAAGATGCCCAGATGTGGTCCCAGATGAAGAATCCGTCCCATCCTGCATCTTCTGCTGCCAATGCAAGGTCTACATGAAAGTCTATTCCCTTGCTTCCATTTCCATAAAGGAAACAATATGGGTATATGCCATACTTCATACTACATCTACTCAATCAATTATAGGAAGTAACCGACTATCTACTCCTATTTGTCATTTCTACTCGTTTACTCCGAGAGAAGTCATATTGACAAAGTTTCATAAGTCTCTCGCGGAGGAAGGGGAAGACGTCAAGGTGATACAATGCCCGTTTTACACTGTCCCAAATGCGGCTCCAAGCTTGACATCTACAAGGGAGGCGGCATCTGGTCAGTAAAATGTCATCGATGTGATGTTTCGATGATGGTTGACGGTCGTGGAAAAGACCTGTTTGATGCATACGATGCGTATATTGAAGCAGTGAAACGAGGGACACTCACAGCAGGAAGTCCCGCTGTTAGTACCGGTGTCAAGCCCGGCAAACTACCTGATAGAGATACAAGTAGAAGACGACGGAGGTCGACAGGTACTGGTGACAGAGTAGAGTCTGAGAAGCAGATTGAGAAGACTGTAGAAGCTGGTGGACTCTTAATAGACAAGTTACCCGAGGCTATCAGAACCATGGTAACTCGAGGGCGAGATTACTTGGTAAGCTACAAATATCTTCCAACCACCGATGCTGAATACGGTGTAAGCCTAGATAATCTAAAGGTGCCCAAGCGACTTCGAGAACTCCTCACCTCAAAGGGCTTTCAAAAGCTCTATCGATTCCAAGAAGAGGCTTTCAATTCGATTTCGGATGGGAAAGATGTCATAATAGCTGCTCCAACAGCACAGGGAAAGACAGAGGCCTTTGTGTTACCCATCATTAGAAACATTCTAGTGACCATTCAAGACTCATTTGGATCGCCAGGCGTTAGGGCTTTGCTTCTCTATCCGACCAAAGCACTTGCACGTGATCAGTACGAGAAAATCCAATTGCTATGCAAGGCATCAAGCATAACTGTGGGAATCTTCGACGGTGATGTTTCACAGAGCCAACGACAGAAACTGTATGATTCGCCACCGGATATCTTACTCACGAATCCGGATGTTCTTCACTATCATCTAGGATGGGAGAGGTCTCGGCTCATTCCACTTATTAGAACTGTCAAGTATGTAGTACTGGATGAGATTCATCTCTACACTGGTTCTATGGGCGCAAACATATACTACATCCTGAAACGACTAGAGATGGAATCCGGTTCCTTCCAGAAGATAGGCGCATCAGCAACTATTGCAAACCCTAAGGAATATGCTGAGCAGGTATTTGATGGCAAAGTTGAATTAATCGAGTCGTCCAGTGCAAAGAGAGGTCCGATTCACTTCCTCATGTACTATCCTGGAGGACGTAGTAAGTACAGCATGATTGTTGATCTAGTTAGGTCTTTGAATCGTGGAGAATTTCAGACTCTCGTATTTGGTAATACCCATAAAGAAGCTGAAGTCCTTAACGTACTAATTGGTGATGTTGGTATCAAGACAATGGTACATCGAGCGGGTCTCTCAAAGAAATATAGGAATGATGTTGAAACTCAGTTTAAATCCGGAAAACTACCTGTTCTAGTTTCTACACCCACACTTGAGCTGGGAATCGATATCGGAGATCTGGATGCAGTAGTCAGCATGATTGTGTCGATTACACGTCTTACTCAAAGGATAGGCAGGGCTGGACGGAAAGGTCAGGAGAGCGTGGCTATCTTAGCACTGAGAGAGAATGATCCTATTTCCTCGTTCTATCGATATCAACCTGAGAAGTACTTCACAGATGTTGATGCTGCCTATATGGAACCAGAGAACGAAGTAGTTGGACGATACCAGCTCATTGCTGCGGCCATGAGTGGCCATCTGAACGCATCTAATTTCCCAAGACAGAAGAAGATTTTGGATTCATTGTCTGAAGAGGGACTGCTTAAGATTAAGGATGATGGAAAAGTCAAAGTAACCGATTACGAACGAGCTCAGAAAGAATGGCGAGGATACAGTATCCGAGGAATCGGGGATGTTGTAGAGATTAAGCAGAATGAGCGTAAACTTGGTGAAAGAACCATGCCCATGGCAGCACAGGAGCTTCATCCTGGTGCGATGTATCTTCATGGCGGTAAGAATTACATGTCAGTTGATTTTCGTTATAGGCCTGGATTTGGTCGGGCAGTAGTTGTGCCTGTCATTGACAGAAGTTCACATACTCGTCCCCTTTACTCCACCATGCCTCGGATTATTGACATTCATGAGAAACGGACAGTCTTTGGAATGAATCTTGTCTATTGTACTCTGGAGATGACTCAGACTGTCTATGGATATGTCAAGAAAGACACTCGCAGTGGGCGAGTCATCCAGAAGACAGACCTTGACAATCCTCTGATATATCAATACTTGACACGTGGATTTGTCTTCAAGGCTCCTCCACCAACCAAATCAATGAACGAATATCTCGGAGGACGGCTCAAGAAAGCTGGGGGTCCTAGAATGAGTCCTGGAGATCTCCTTGGAGGCGCATTCCATGCACTGGAGCATGTAGTGATAGAATCAAGTAATATGCTGACAGGAGGAAGTGCTCGCGAGATTGGAGGTGTATCTATGGGTGACTCTGGGTACATCTTTGTCTATGACGGAAGTCCAGGGGGTAACGGTGCATCCAAGCTTCTCTTCACTCGGTTCGAAGAAGCAATACGTCGTACAGAAACTATACTCGTGAAATGCGATTGTAAGACTGTAGATGGATGTCCGCTTTGCACCTATTCATATCAGTGCGGTAACAATAATCAACCATTATTCCGCTTCGGTGCTCTAGAAAGTGTTCGAAGAATACAGGAAAAAGTTGAAACAGATGTGGACACTCAGGAGTATCTTGGATACCAACCTATAGTATAGCTGAATGGTGATGGATATGGAGCGATTCTTGATCAAACGTGGTCACAATGGTCCTGCACGAAGAGGTTCCATTCAGTTCAAAGGCTTCTCACTTGAAACACCTGCACTCGCAGGGCATCTTGAATCAGTACACACAGATATACAGTCAGTGTCAATGCTCAAAGAGATAGAAGGTGGAGATTCTCCACTCTTACTTTCTACTGGCACTCTACTATCATATGACTTGTCTATTCCCGATGATATACTATCAAGGTCTTTAGTTCTAGCACCATCATTATCTGGCATTCCTGGCCTTAGTCCTGATGCTGCAAAGACCATTCTAATTGAACAAGTGGAGATGATTAAGGAACAGAATTACAATTCACAATATACACTCAGGATTCCTTCGTCTATTACACTGGAGGATTTAGAGGAGTTGATTCCTTCCTTTGTTGATGCAGGTGTTTATTCTGCATCATTCCTGTTTAACGACGAATTAGGAGATCACGATATCAAGAATCTCCGTCTTCGAAGTCTTCTTCCCAGACACTGGCTCACAATTGCACTGGGTCGGATTAGACCAAGCATGATTCCAATCCTATTCTATGCTGGGTTCGATATTATCGATACAGGCTATGCTGAAGAAGCTGCGAATCGTCTTGTGCGAGTCTGGCCATTGACGAATGAACAGCTGACCGTTGGAAAACCCGCGAGGTATTGTACTTGCTCACACTGTCAACAAATGAATGTTAATTTCTCTCACTCTGAATTGGAATCAGTAATTCTAGATCATAATCTGGGTGTCTACAAATCTCAACTATCCGAAGCGCTTCATGCAATTAGAGATAGAAGTCTACGAAGGATTGTTGAAACTTCAACACATTCTAGTCCCGGAGTGACTTCGTTCTTGAGAAAAATTGATTCTCAGAACTACGAATTCTTTGAAGAGTTTACACCGACTGGAGGTTCTGGCAAGCTACCTCTGATTGGCCCAGAATCATATAATGCCCCTGCTGTACGACGTTTTAGAGAAAAAGTTGCAAAGCGATACATTCCTCCTGCTTACAAGAAACTGATTCTACTCCTCCCATGTTCTGCTCGAAAGCCCTACTCCGACTCGAAGACACATCGAAGGTATTCAGAAACCCTTGATAGGGTTCTCAGTAATCGGAGAGACTCGATATCTGAAACCATTGTCACATCACCTTTGGGAATAGTTCCACGAGAGCTCGAACGAATCTATCCCGCAGCAAATTATGACATTCCGGTGACAGGTGATTGGGATGAGGAAGAAACATCGATTGCGGCAGATGCACTAGTTACACACCTTGAGAAGTTCAACGAAGACGATGTGGTCATTGCACATGTTTCAGGTGGATACCTTTCAGTCGTAC
>DAOWDY010000256.1 GCA_030638785.1 Candidatus Thorarchaeota archaeon | reverse complement strand
TGCAGTTCTGGCGATGGCTCGCTGGGTGATCCTCTGATCAGTGATGATTGATGCAATGTAGATTGCAGCAGCTGCGAGACCTCGTGGGTCTCTTCCACTGACTAGATTTCTCTCAGCCTTGGCTTTCTCCAGAATCTCCAAGGTCATTGCCTGGACCTCTCCAGGAAGACCAAGTTCTGTGATGAACCGTGTCACGTACTTTTCAGGACCGGGGATGGGCATCCTAAGCTTAAGCTTGGTTGCAAGCATCCTGTAATGGGCACCAATCTTCTTCTTGGAAACCGGTGAGAGGACTGCGATCTCTGCCAAAGACCTAGGTGACTCTCTGAGTCTACAAGCAGCATAGATAGCTGCCGCTACTGTTGCATCAATTGACCTGCTCTTGGCAAGTCGACCTACTATGAGCTTTCTATACAGCATCGCTGCTAGCTCTTTTATACCCTTAGAGAGTCCTAGCTGTGAAGCTAGCCTGTCCATCTCGGTCAGTGCCTGAGCGAGATTTCTGTCTAGCGAGCTGTGTACGCGTGTACGAATCTGCCACTTGCGTAAGCGGTAGATTTGTGCGCGTTGTCTCGATGTAAAGCGTCGACCTGATGAATCATGGTCGCGCCAGTCTATCATTGTGGATAGACCTTTGTCATGGATTGCAAAGTTGGTCGGTGCACCGGTTCTAGAACGAGCATCCTTCTCTGCAGAAGTAAAGGCCCTCCACTCTGGTCCGGTATCAATACGGTGGTCGCTGAGGACCAGCCCGCATGTTGCACAGATTATTTCCCCCTTCTCGTTATCTCGAATGATTTCATTACCTCCGCAATCAGTGCATTTGGTAATGGCCTCGTCCGAGAGGCTATTGCTATTTCTTCTTCCTTTTCCTAAACTAGCTACCATATTGTCTATATCTCTCTCCTGTGATTGCGATCACGAGTCGCGTGCTTATTCATTGGTTGTGTATTTCACCTGCGTGATGGCGCGTCAAGGAGCCATTGTGATCTCAAGCTTGTTCACTAACTCCTTGTAACGATTTCTAACCGTAACCTCAGTCACTCCGGCTGCAACTGCGATGTCTCTCTGTGTCACTCGGTGGTCTGTGAGTATTGAGGCGATATATATCGCTGCTGCGGCCAGCCCTCTCGGGTCACGACCTGTTATAAGCGTCCTTTGCTGTTGGGCCTGTTCTAGAATCTCAAGCACCTTCTGTTGTACAATTCCCGGAAGACCAAGCTGGGTGATGAACCTCGGTACATAGTTTGCGGGAGATGAAATTGGCATTCGTATCTTCAATTTCTCGACAAGCAGTCGGTAGTGCTGTCCGATCTTTTTCTTGGTGACACGTGAGTGTCTGGAGATCTCATCGAGAGACCTCGGTGCTGACCTCAGTCTGCATGCAGCATAGATAGCTGCTCCAACCATGGCATCGATAGATCTGCTTCGAGCAAGTCTTCGTACGATGAGTTTCCTGTAGAGTAATGCAGCGAGTTCCTTGATGCTCTTTGTCAGGCCAAGCTGTGAGGATAACCTCTCGAGCTCCGACATGGCTTGTGCCAGATTTCTGTCCACTGAACTATGGACACGAGTTCTGATCTGCCACTTCCTGAGTCGGTAGATCTCAGACCGCTTCTTGGCTGAGAACTTCTTACCTGATGAGTCATGGTCTCGCCAATCAATCATGGTTGAAAGGCCCTTGTCATGTATTGCGTAATTTGTAGGAGCACCTGCTCTGGATCTTGCGTCCTTCTCGTCGGCAGTGAATGCTCTCCACTCTGGTCCAGTATCAATTCTGTGATCACTTAGAACCAATCCACATGTGGCACAGATCTTCTCTCCTTTCTCCAAGTCCTGAATGACGTCAGTTCCGCCGCATTCAGAACATGTAAACTCGGATGTATCCGCGCTTTTGCGTTTCTTTCTTTCCTTAGTGGACATCTCTCTTCACCTCAGACCTATGGGGTTCTATGACCTTCTATCCCTGATTTCATCCTGCTCTGCTGAAAATACGAGAAGATGGCGCTTCAGTATTATCAATCGCCCCGATAGGCACCGCTACATGATAAACCTTATATACTATAGTATATAAACCTTGCGGTTGTTCCACTCTGCCCTTCCTATATGAAGCTTGTGCTATCTTCGCGGAGTATTTTTTTGATATAAAACCTTCGAAGCCCTTGAAAAGCAAAATTAAATTGAACAGAGTGAGCGTTAGTATGTGTTTAGAGCCATTCTGATTCATAAACCTTACATTCCTCTCTCTTCTTCTTCCTGTTTTTTCAGATAAGATCATCATCCTCACTATATAGTATGGAAAATATACTATTCTCACTATATGCCAAGAATTTACTACACCGTGTGTTTTATTAACAATTGTTTACCATATGCTGTTCTGAGTGCTAATAATGGCCGATGAAGAGAAACTAACTCTCAACGAATTTCACACAAAAATGGGAAAGCAAACTAATGGTGGTGTCTGGGGTGTTCTAGACAAAACCAGCCCTACAGCGGAAGAGCTTGGTAAAGCTATTGAGATGGCCTTCACATCAAGATTCCACTGGAGAATAGTTGGTACACTAACAAATGATGTGAGAGCTGTCTACATGATCTCAAGGGTCTATGCTCATTGGAACAGGGGAGAGCCTGCTGTTCACTATGGAGAGATGATGCTCGAATTAGCTCAAAAAGCTGAGAAAGAAGACAAAGAAAAATGGGCTGACTTTGACATGCCATTTGTCTATGAAGCATTAGCAAAAGCCTATGCTGCAGATGGCAAAAAGGACGAATGTACAAAGTACCAGAAAATGTCTCAGGAACTCATTGACAAACTTGAGGATAAACAAGACAAAGAGATCTGTCAGGGTGAACTTGACAAACTCAACTGCTAACGCACATGGTTCCCTATATTTTCTAAATTGTATTCAATCAAAAGAGTCAATGTTAGAATCATCTTCTTAGAGAATTCAATCCCACCAATTCAAGAAGGTCTGTTCAAAGAACCTCAAGTACTCTGTGTTCTGTGTGACAAAGAGCTGACCCTCGATAGACTCTGTATTCGGCAGAAGAAATGCAACAACAGTATCATCAATTAAAGCAAATGATAGAGATACATCTGAATTTACCTTCAAATCGAATGGGAATCCAAATGGACGATCTGAGAGAAATCTGATATCCGTGCCATTTGTTTGCAGCATACTTAGCTCTGCACGTAATGCGAACCAGTCAACAACACCACCGGATGTTCGTTTTGTTACCCATACCCTTTCTGTAGCAGCATCGAGAAGTGTTCGGAGTTCGGCTACTGCATCTTCGAGTGGAACAACATTTGGCTTGACTTCATCTACGCTTCCTGTTTGCCTTTCAATCTCAGCATCTAGCAGGATGCCAAGTGCTGTTATTTCTTCTAGTTGCTTTTGATGCTCGATGGCTAATTCCTGAGAAATCTGTACGACTACTTCTTGGGGTGAGAGTACTTTGAACTTGAGCGGGTTCTGATTGGTACTATAAATCAGCTTCTTAGCTTCAAGCCCACGAAGATTGTCGTAGATTCTAGATCTGTTGATTCCTGACAATTCGCTCAGTTGTGAAGCAGTATAATATTTGTCCTGGAGCATTAAGATGTAGAGACGGGCTTCATTAGAAGTCAGATGAAAGACAGAGCAAAGTTTGCTATGGAGTTCTTCATTGATTGAATGATAAACAGATTCCCTAAATCTCAATTCTTTGTTCATCCGTGTTGCTCCTTGTTGCAACAACGACATGGCTCTATCTTATTAACCGTGCTGTTATGGGAGGAGTCGGTTGATGTCGTTATGGCAACTATTATGTCGATATTCCCCATAATCACCACCATTGTCGCTCTGTTATTTACATACTTGATATTCAAACAATGGCTTCGAAGAAAACGGCTCTACCAACTCGTTTGGTTCGTTTCTCTCGTAATGTTTGTAGTTACAGCGGCGTTTGAGGTAATGTCCGAATTTATTGGATGGAGTGTGGAAATCTATAGGATCTATTTGGTACTATCTGCTTCTCAAGTTGCAATTATGGGGGCCGGGGCGCTTTATCTTATACTTGCAAAGAACGTTTTTTCCACCAAAGGGTTGATTGCCATTGACGGAATAATACTCGCCATTATCGCCGTGTTTTCATGGATGATGACAATCAGTGTGATAACTGATTATAGTGCTATGGTCTTTGGTGCGATGGAGTATCCAATTGCTGGCATTGGGACATACGTTGTATTGATTGTGATTGCCCTCGTATTGGGTCGGAATATGAAAGACCCTGATAGACGGATGTTGCATGGTCATATCTTCATTGTATTCTCAATTATCCTCACATTATGGATGGGCGCATATGCGGCTGTTGCAGAAGTAACTGTTGAGAACTTCGTAGCAGGAATCGCGGTTGCAGGACATGCAATGGCTCAACATGTAAGGAATTTCTCTCCTCTATTGTCTGTAACTGGAGGATTCCTCTTAATCGGTGCAGCGTTCTTCTCGTTTGTGAAGACCCGTTTTACATTCAATCTTTGGATTGCACTTGGAGGTTTGGCAATTGCGCTTGCAGGATCAATTGCCAGGTCTGGAGCAGACTATGGGAATATCCTTTACCTTGGAGAAGTTGTCGGAGTGATTCTTCTGACAAAAGGGTTTGTGGATTCTGACAAAGTGATCCGAGGGAGAAAAGAGAAGCTACAGACGAATCAGGTTGATGATACTTCTGAAGAAGTGACTGATAATATGTAGAGAGATGAAAGATCAAAGCTTCTCTCTACGTGCGTATTTCTTACCACGTTCTGTCACGAAATATGCTTGGCCAAGAAGATCGCTACTACAGCTTCCTTGAGAGGAACATCCCGAACAAGAAGGACCTTCAACTGGTTCACACTCACTTGTCCTTAACATACCCTTCTTTACAAGTAGCTGTAGCATATCATCAAGGGTTTCCTTTTGAACACCTATGGCCTGAGCAATATCCTGCTTGCTCTTCATTCCGCCTGTTAGTATCTGCTGGATAATCTCCTTAAGCATCAATCAACCCTCTATTGGAAAGATTCCTTTCTCTCCGCCCAATCTTCCAGTCAATCTGAGACCCCCGATGATGACAAGAATTACTCCAAAGAGCCATATTCCTGGTGAAAGGCTTTCAAGGGGAGTCCAATCAATCCAGTCTTCCAGTCCAAGAAACGATCCCATCGCATTTGTACCAAATACAATGGTGTGCAACGCAAAGAGAACTGCTGCAAGAGCAGTGGCAACAAGGATGAACGCATAACCTTCTCGTTGCTGGGCCTTGAGATGTTGAATGCCTACAATGTATACTATGCCAACAATTAGAAGCATGAATGAACCAATGACATCGTTTGATGCAGGTAAGACTGGAAGGAATCCAAATCCCGACAAGATGTAGATGAATCCAGTTCCGATGTAAAGTGTACCCAGACCTATGCTAGCAAGAAGGGGCCACTTAGGCATATTGTCCTCACCCAATCAGAAGACCTCCAACGAGAACAATAATCAGTGCAACAATATATGCTAGGACAACTTGATACAGGACAGAGAATCCTGCCCATTTCCAAGAGCCAGTTTCCTTTTTGA
>DAOWDY010000224.1 GCA_030638785.1 Candidatus Thorarchaeota archaeon | reverse complement strand
CAGGGTCAGTGGAATGCAAGAATTGAGGAGCAAAGACAGAGTGACCCTTGCTTTCTAAGAATTCTACAACGGTTCGATAGAAATCATCTTTTCTTAAGTTGGTATGAATGATGGGACCAGATAGATATGCATGTACCACTGCAGTCACCAGACGAGGATGTACTAAACAGTATCACCACGAAGACTGTCAGTATCTGATAGAAGATCTTTTGTTTGTGGAAGAACTCCATCATCGGGATAATCTTCCATTGAACCAGCACGTCCTAGAGTAAGTTGCATTTTTCCTTTCCACTCTTTGGCCCAGCCATCTTTGATCTTGACAATTTTTCCAGCGGAGAGCCCTTGTCCCTCTCTAAATCCCCAGAGGGATAATATCGCTGTACCGGTTTCATCAGCCACCAAGACCTCTGTCAGCTGTGTCTTTCTTCCACTCTTGGTAGATACAATGCGCGGAGGAGCGACTGATACAACCCTTACAATCAGCTCAGGGACATTCTTGCCAATTACAACTTCATTGATCTTCATGTACTGAAACCCCATTGCTTGAAGATTCTAACTTACAAATCAGTCTTCCGTAGTGACCATTCAATGAATATTGTGAGAAAAATGAGTTCTATTCGCTGTCTTCATTGGACATAATTGCGAACAATGCATCCAACGCATCTAAATCCCCATCGATGTCATCACCACTCTCTTCAGGAGAAGAAATCGGCGATTCATCATCAGTGCCAAGAATATCATCAAGTTCTCTGAGTGCTTCCTCTGCGATTTCCTCAGTAGAAGCGCTCTCGTCATGTATCGGCAAAGTTTCCTCACTTGAGAATGCCTCTAAGGCACCATCTAGTTCGTCTTGTGATACTTTATCGATTTCTGCTGAAATAATTTCGTCAGCATCAAGTGCCTCTGTTATAATATCCATAGCGATCTTTCGGGACTCATCGTCAGTTTCAATGACGAATTCCAAAGGCTCAGATTCAGGAGGTGTTACAGCTTCTTCCTCAACTTCATCCCCACTATCGACTTCAATAGATATAGATTCAGATTCTTCATCGATACCTTCTGAAGTGGAGTCCACACGGACACCCCACGAATCTGCCATGGCTGCGGCTTCAGGGGAAGTTTCCAGTGGTTCGGATATTGTGACTTCAATTTCTTCTTCCGGCTCTTCAAAAACCTCAATGGGTTCAGGGACTTTCTCATCCTCAATTACTTCTTCATCACTAACATCAGGGGACTCTAAGGTTTCTTCTTCACCTTTCTCAGTGTCAACCCAATGCTCTACCAGAGGTTCTTCCTCGGTATCCTCAATTGGGGATGTAATCCCATCTTCTTCAGAGGACTCAGCAACTGCCAGTTCGGAAACTAATTCTGGTACTGTGACCTCAATCTCTTCATCCTCGACAGCTACATCAGTTTCTTCAATTTCAACTTCGGGTTCAATCGCGACGATATCTTCAGGTGCAGGAACTTCTTCATCCTCTTCTAGTTCGTCTGATTCACTTATCGAAGGGAGGGCATCGGATTCAGTCACAAGTATCTCTTCAATCTCATCTTCTTCTACAGTTTCTTCAATGACCTCGTATTCATATTCATCGTCCAGCTCATCAGCACTGATGATACGACCGTCCTCGTCAACGAATACCTCTTCAACCTCTTCTTCTGTGGCTATGGGTTGTTCGAGAGTAGCTTCTCCCATTGGTTCGCTGATAGCATCCGCTGTAGCCTCATCAGTAAATTTCAGAAGCTCTGAAGCGGGAAGATCTGGAAGTACAACTCCAACAAATTGTGCAGCTGCAGTCATCAAAATCCGAAGCATTTCATCTCGGCGGGTTTTATCGATTGCAACCATGGGATAGGTGGGAATGCCCAATATCTTCTGAACAATTTCAGGGCGCATTGCATTCGGTTTATCCTGTTTATTTGCTAAAGCAAATACGGGAACCTTAGGAGCGTCCCTCTTGATTAGCTTGTAGATATCTTTGCTAATGATGACGTTCCTGAGAGAGGAATCACATACTAGGAAAATTACATCTGCTCCATGGAAGTAAAATTTCCAGAGATTCCTGAACCTTTCCTGTCCAGCAAAGTCCCAGAGAACAAGTGAATAATTTCCAAAGCGGATATTTTCAACAGTTTCAAGATTTAGAGCAATTGTGGGAACGTATTGCAAGGGAGGGGTTTCACCCATCAGAAGATTGAGTGTGGTAGTTTTTCCTACACCACCCTCACCCACTAGAGCAATTTTCAGTCTTGTAACTACTGAAGGATCAATTATTGCCCCGTAATGCTGTATTACTTCAGTTATCTCTTTCTTGATAAGTTGCCGTCGTAACGCTTTGATTGCAGAGTCTAGTCTGACTCCGATTGCGGATTCATCCTCACCCTTATCAGTTACAAATACAAGAATGATATCTTTGGCCAAGTCTCGTCCGTGAAACTTGTCATCCCCAACAATAAGGGGAAAATCCGATAGTGCTGCATCTTCCTGGCGAAGCTCCTCGCGAGTCGTGATGAATTCGTCAAGATCTCCTTTGTTAACATCAACAGGCCAATATTGAGTAGAGGAAAGAATCTCATATGTCGAGATACGGACGAGGTAAGTATTGTGAATCATAGGTTGTCACCGGGATAGATATTTTCGTATGAGCAACTATGGTCACTTACAAAATTCAGCTCCACTGCTTATGAGATAATCTTGTGTGTTATGCTATTAGAGTCACAAAAGCACGGGTTGGAAACGGGACCGGAGTCCCGCATCCGTGGAGGCCTTCAGCACCGAGCGCACGGAAAATTCAGTTATGCGCAAGTTCCGAGTTGGGACACTCGGAAAGGGACCAATGCGTCCAGAAACTCTAGGGACCGTAAACCGTGTGTTGCGAATGCGAGTTCCTATGACGGGGGATCCGTTGCTCAACACTGTTGGCTTCGAAGGTTGCGCCACCTAAGTGCCGCAAGTCAAGAAAAGTTCCTGCACATATGAACTTTCCTAGTGTCCGAAATTTGGAGAGGGGTTCATTGTGGTTATCGGTTGTTGGAAGAAGTCGGTTTGGGTTTTTTGTGATGCCTTTTTGATTTGTAATAGATCGCGATTAATTTGCTCGATGTTTAGCTGTCCTAGGTCCAAGAATACAGATTTTGTGCGCCATACCGTTTACCCCCTATCAAGACAGAGGAATCTGAAATTAGATGACTATTATCTTGGGAAGTTGTCACGCAGCAGCCGTAGATGCTGGTGTACCATTTCCATAAGGCGTGTGTCGTCAGGAGTCTTTTCTAAATCAGTGACAAGAGTACTTAGGAAATATTCTGGGAAGAATAATCGCACCCGTATATCATTGAGTAGAAACAACCACTTGTCGTATTCACCCGATGGTCCTTTTCGACGTTTCTCAGACACGACTCTAAACTTCTTCAGAGTCTGAATAGCCTGTTTGAGCTCCTTTGGCGGGATACCCAATGTTGCTTCAAGTTCAGAGATGTTTGTTGGCTGGCGACGAAGTACACTCAATGTGTCATAAGCATCTGGGTCAGCCAGGATTTGTGCAATCGCAACAGTATCCTCAGGAGTCTTTTGCCACTCGGTTAGAAACTCCAGTACTTCGCTCTTATATTCAGCTGCAAGCTCGGGATCTAAAACAGATGATGCTGATTCCATAGATACAAGCGGAGGTGCTCGAAAGACCTCGATGTCTTTAATCATGAAGACGCATGTTCGACCAATCTCATCAACCCATTCAGTCTTCACAAGCCCTAGTTCCTCAAATGGTGCAATAATAGAGTCCACGCTTACACTTGGGAGACCTGTCACCATTTTCAACCATTCTTCTAGATCCTCCTTGGTGATACCGCCCTTCCAAAGTTTTGGAAAGACAGCACGATAGACTTCATCAGAGAAGAGCCTTGCCAATCGTGACTCATCAGTCATTCCCGCTAGACGAATGATCCTTCTGTAAGTGTTGTCTAATTCTGCCTGAAGTTCAGCATCAGTCATTGAAACAACAGCATTAGTTATGGGGGATACAACAGAAGTAATTGCCGCCTCGTAGGTCTTTGCATCCTCAGATGGTGTAAGTAGAAGAGAAATACAATACTGCTCTTCTTCTCGCACAATTCCAGTGTAATAGGATGCTACAATGTATTCCTCACCACCAATCCGCACACTTAGCGATGCGAACCCAGCGGTTGCATCACCCATTGCGTGTGATGTAAAGATACGCATGATCTCCGTATTCAGGTCCTCGCGGTAATAGTCCGCAAAGTCTCCAGGCACTTTGGCTTTTAGAACTGCGCCAATCTTCGAATCCCAGTCAATCAAGAGCATTGCAACGGGCATATTTTTCGCACTCCCGGTCCCAATAGAAGCTAATCTCTGTATCGATGCATGGAGTGTCACTAAAAAAGCTTGTCACTAGCCAATTCGCTTTTCCGGTATTTTCCATGTTTTTTCGATGAGATAGGCGATATTTGCGAAATTTGCATAATCAATTCATATACCTGAGTATTGCCTTTGTTACTCGATTCTTCACATCCTCAAGTGGTTGTGTAGCATCAATAACAATGTAATTACCTAGATCTTCCTGAACCATTTCCAAGTATGCAGAGCGTACTTTTACCAATCGGTCTAATTGCTCAAATTGCTCGTTCTTTGCTTCTCGGCTGTCGAGCACCCTCTCAAGCCCCTTCTCTGCAGAGATATCTAGTAAGAAGATGATATCAGGTTCTGGTGCATTTATTTCTTCACGATTATGTCGGAGAATTTCACTCCAATGATAATTGGTGCTGGTGGATTGATATGCTCCATGTGCAATGAAATAGCGATCCATGAGAACAACTTTTCCAGCTTTGAGTGAAGGTAGTATTCGATTTTTAACATGCCAGTCACGATCTCGGATATATAATTCGAACTCCTCTTCACCTGTAAGCTCACCGCGAGGTGTGCGTTTTCGAATTTCCATTCCCCATGTGCTCTCATTAGTAGGTTCT
>DAOWDY010000011.1 GCA_030638785.1 Candidatus Thorarchaeota archaeon | reverse complement strand
GCCAACTCGTTTATTTTCGGGAATCTTCTCTGATCTTGGAAATCTTCAAAATCCAAGGAGTGGTGCATCAAGACTTCCAAAATGGGTCTTTGGAGTATTCTCTCGTTGGACAACTGATTTCTTCAATTGCGGTTGCAGTCTGTATCCTGAGTGTGATCATGGAAAGATTGCTCTTGGTCGTTGGCTTGTCAACAAGAGAAAAGAAGGTTACAATCCTACCGGAATAGCCCAATTGTTAGACAAAGAATACGAGCTCTGGGCATATCCTGGAGACATATACAGTTGGCTTGATGCACTCATCCATAATCTCAAGGCTGTACAGAGAATTGCACTTGTTGAAGGCAAGACCGATATGAATGAGGAGATTGAGGGTCAAATTGCCAGAATTGAACGTCCCATTGATGAAGAGGTCAAAAATGAGAAATCCGAAGCAAAAACCTAACGTTCTTCTTTGTTAGGAACCTCAAAAGTAACGCGAATATCTCCAACTATATCTGGATCCATTGCATCAATATTCAGGTCAATCCACCGATGTAGATCGCGTCTGATTTCATCCCTCGTTGTCACTGCAGTAGGCATCTGCGATTGCTCTTGAGAAACCAGTTTAAAATGAGTACCCCCACAATCACACTCTCCATCTAATACAGTATCAACATCATTGGATTTGCGACCACATGTTCTGCATACAAATAACATGACTTTTCACTCACCAATATTGAATATCAATTATCTATGAGGTTTAGTAATCTTCATGTAATACAAGCTTGGGATTCAATCTAATCCTTATGAGATCAATAAGTACCATGATAGAAAGACAACCAATAAGATAACGAATAGTGCTCCTTGGGTCTTTCTGCTATAACCCCACACAAGTGGAATTGGCCCTAGGAATACTATGCCCTTTGATTCTCTCTTTACTCCCTCGTTGGCGTTCTCGTTGGACCTTGATGACAATAGAAGGCTTAAGATCACCAAGACGACACCTGCAATGATAATTCCATATGCGAACAATTCGATTCCCGAAATGATCTGAGAAAGCATGGAATTCACCTACACGCTATCGTTAGATTTTACTCTTGTATCTAGAGGAAACTCTGGAAGAATGAATTCCATTAATTCATACCCTCCAACTTCCATTCCCTCTTCTGCCCAGAGGACAACAAGGTCTCTGTAAATATCATACTCTAATTTTGTATCAATGTCAACTATTTGAGTACCAACTGGGAATCTCCAGATTATCTCAAAGTCGTAAGGAGCTGATTCAATTTCTAGCCAAGTCTGAATCTTGTTTCCTCCAGGATGCAATTTTCCACCAAAATCAATGAGATACATAACAGCAACAACATTGCTGGCGCCTTTTGGAAAAATGTCGGTATAACGTACAATAGATGCCACTCTTTCACTATTGATTTCAACTCTTTCCAAATCCAAAAAGTGTTGCATGTTTGTGGAAAGCTTTCTAATTTCCTTTGATAGGAGATTTTCATCACTGATTATTGTACGATAGTGTCCCTCAGGGTCCAGATACTCGAAGGACAGTCTTTCATGTATCTCACCTGATGATGCAACTGAAAAGAAAGATTCCGCATGGATAGGCTCTACAAGGTCTGAATCATCTACATACATATTCTCACCTATTCTATTGGTACAGCGTTAATTCCCCTATCTGAGAGATGTCTTGACAATGTACTTGCATTGCTTGTGAAACAGTATACTAATTTAGGGTCCACAGATTCCGCGAAGGATATCAGATTGGGAAAATCTGTGTGAGCACTAAGCGGAAACCCGTTATTCTTAAACTCCCCAAGAGTCCATCCTGATAGATTATACCTTTCCATTCTACGTGACAGATCTTTTTGATAACTAGCACCAAGCGCACGCTTCACATTGGTCATTGTATATTTTGGTGAGGATGAAACGATTGCACATCCATTCTTCAATGAGGTCTTGGCATCAGGAGATTCTATACTTACAAATGAGAGGTCACTTCCGTGTAGGTTGTAGACATCTGATACAGAATCAATGGCTGGATTTCCTGATACAACTTGAATTCCTGCTCTATTGAGTAGGCCAATTGCTTCCTGTGCCTTGCCCAATGAATACGCTTGAAAGATAGGAATCTTACCTATTTCGATTAATCGAGCAGCTCTTTTGACTATCTCACCATGTACTTCAGTACGATTTGGAAACTCCCACTGTGGAGTTCCGTATGTCGCTTCCGTGATGAGAACATCCGCTGACACTGGCTTTGCCGCACTATGAACAATGCTATCGATTACATTGAAATCTCCAGTATAAAGCACTGTCAGGCCATCATCGAATTCGATTTTAAACATCGCAGAACCAATGACATGTCCAGCATTTAGAGTTGTAATGTATGCACCAATTTGTCCAATTGTTTCATCGTACTTTACGAAACTATTACTAGCTGGTAATTTGCTACCTCTCGCGACAAGAGCATCATAGGTTGCTTCTGTGGATATCACATGCTTTGCACGCTCTAGTCCTCCTATATGATCTGCATGAGCATGCGATAGCAGAGTTGTTAGACCACTAACACCCGCATCAAGTGCTAGTTCAGTTTCTCCATATGTAAGGTGAATTCCTGTCCCCATTTTCACTGCTCGAAGAGATACCATAAGATGCGCCACGATTGAATTCTCGAACACAACAAAAGGTTTTCCGCTGTTTCAGAGAAACTTTCTCATGAGAGCGAGTTTTCTTCTTTGAACTGGTTCTCCACACAAGCTCACAAATTCATCCACCATGCCTGAATACTTGTCCGCAATCGCATTGAGCGTTAGGGAATCAAGCTTTTTCTTCTGACAGGATTCAATGACCGCTCTCGATATGTCTGAGATGTTTGTATTCTGCTGATAGAGAAGCGATTGCATCAGTGCCCGATCTTGAAAGGTCTGTAACGCAAAAGATACCTCACATTCATCGTTTTTGCTACTTGTGAAGAGATTATTAGTTGCACGACCTAGATTCATCTCCAACCAGAGGTGTGAGTAATCTGGTCGAGAGTCTTCATCGATAGACCAGAATAGTTTCCGAACGTTCTCATAGGGTGCAGGTGAATTATCCCACATAATGTCGTGTTTCATCTTTGATTCTGGTACATTGAATGTGATTTGGCTGATTTCTGCTGATTTCGTAAATCCATTCTCATCCAAAGCTTTGGATGTCCAAAACGGCAATTCATTTTGCAGAGGGAACGGTAGATGGGATTCATCACCCTTCTCTGAAAGAATTGCATCAACCTCACGAATTGCCACAGTGCGAAAGAAAGGTAATGAAGATTTTACAATGTGAGATGTAACTTGCTCTCTATAATCAGAATGGATTCGTATTGACAGGAGTGCCATCGCATTTCTGGTTGAGTCTTTGAAAATCGAGGATCCCCCTATAGCATCATCTCCTAAATATGAAATAAAGAACATACTGTTTTCAAGATTCAGAAATGCTCGCGCTGTTTCCTTATCATCTGAGTCATATGAAGATTTGAAACCATCTTCTTTACCTAGTTGAATCCACAAATCCAATTCTTTGCTGGTAAGTCTTCTACTGTAAAAGGGAGCTTCACTCATGCCAATCCTCTCTAGTCGTTGATTCGAAACTATGTGAAGTTTCATTCAGTAATCGAAGGGTTTATTCATTTCGGAGCTTGCACAACAAGAGGGGAATCAATTGAAGTCTTTGGTCCTTACACGTGATGGTCTCCAAGTAGCTGATACGCCAACACCTCCGTTAATGCCAGGTTACATCAGGATAGAGGTACGTTCTGTTGGAATTAGCAGGACCGATCTAAGGATTTGGAAGGGCGAAGTAGCTGCTGATTTACCACTGATATTGGGTCATGAGTTTGCAGGAGTGATCCATGAGAGTTCAGATCCTGAATACAAGGTCGGCACCCCAGTTACCACAGAGGTGGATATCTCGGATGGTGCCTGCTGGTACTGCAAGAACAAGAAAAAGCATCTCTGTAATTCAAAAAAGACTCTTGGAATAACTACTGATGGAGCGATGGCTGAGTTCATCTGCATCCCTTCGGAACTCGTTCACAAATTACCTGACCAGATTGATTCTGTTACAGGAACCTTCGTTGAACCTCTGGCGATAGCTATTGAAACCTATACTCGCTCAACTGTTAATCCTGAAGAAACCGTCCTTGTAATTGGAACTGGCAAGGCAGGACTTCTGATGGCTCAAGTTTTTGATGCATTTGGTGCCGATGTTTATCTTCTTGGCGACAACCAATGGCATCTTGGAGTGGCAAAACAAATTGGCCTGCAGAATATTGTGAATCGCTCAGGAGATTGGAAGAATACTATACTCAATTCTACCAGTGGTGTAGGACCCTCAATAGTTGTAGAGGCTACAGGTACACATGGAGGATTACAAACAGCTCTCGATATTGTCCGTGGCGATGGTACGATAGCACTAACTGGAAGAACTGAAGGTCCATTCGATGTTGACCCTAGACATCTCATTAGCCGTGAGATATCCATATTTGGCACTATTCGTGGAGATTACGAAATGGCTATTATGATGCTTCAAAAAGGACGTATAGAAGTGAAGCGGATGGTTTCAAAGGAATTTACATTAGAGCAAGGAGCTCAAGCCTTCGAAGCCGCGACCAAACCAGAGGTTGTAAAAGTTAACATCAACATCTGAGGATTGTTCATGCTTGAATTTGCAGTTGACTTGCACATTCACTCTCCACATTCTATCAGTGTCAGTAAGAATATGACAATTCCTAATCTTGCGAAGGGGGCTCAATCCAAAGGAATTGACATACTCGGAACTGGTGATGCAACTCAACCCAATTGGTTAGAGCACACTGAGAAGACGTTGAAAGAGCATGATGGTATTCTAACTTACGATGGTATTTCATTCATTCCCACAGTTGAAATTGAGGATGGAGATGCAATCCATCATGTGGTCATTCTTCCTGATTTCGAGTCAGTTAAACGTTTGAGAGAGTCAATCAAATTATCATCCCCAAATCTTGATCATGAATGGGGTGGACGTCCAAGAGTGAATTTGAAGGCGGAAGAGATTGCTGGACTTGTTCGCGATTCAGGTGGAATGATTGGTCCAGCCCATGCGTTCACTCCCTTCAGAGGGATATTCCGTGAAGGAAGGTTTGACAGTATCGAGGCTTGTTATGGTTCAGAGGCTGATCATATCCATTTTCTGGAACTTGGTCTCTCTGCTGATTCTGAGATTGCTGATTACATTTCCTCACTTCGAAGACTGACGTACATTTCATCTAGCGACGCACACTCCCCGACACCTGACAAACTTGGTCGTGAGTTCGTCAAATTCAATCTGGAGGCTCCAATATATGATGAAATACGTATGGGCCTGAAACGAGAGAAGGGCAGATACACTACTTTGAACGTAGGTCTAGCTCCCCAATTAGGAAAATACTATCTTTCTTTCTGTTCGAAATGCCGGAGAACACTTGTGATACTAGAGGGAGATAAAGCACCAACATTTGATGATATGAATATCTACGTCCACCTCAAAGACTCAACTGAACAGAAACGATTATTGTCAGATATTGGAAAAAGGGGTGTGAAATGTCCTCATGACGGAAAGTCTTTACGACTAGGCGTTCGGGATCGCGCTGCAATGTTAGGGGATATAACAAGTATAAAACCTAAACACCGTCCGCTATATCTACATATGCCCCCTTTACTGGATCTTATACAATCTGCACTTGGAACCAAATCAAATAAAGTGAAGTCGGTTAAGCGAGTTTACGAAGCAATGATTCAATCATTAGGGACAGAAACTCAAATTCTTACCAGCATTAAGATAGAGGACGTGGAGAAAACCGACAAGAAAATCAGCAGGATAATTTGTTCTTACCGAAATGGAGAAGTAGATTATATCCCCGGCGGGGGAGGAAGATATGGTCAAATCAAAAACACTTGGGATGAATGAACACAATGGCAGTTATCAAGGGGATCATTCGTGAGGTTGGTAAAAGTACAACAACGAGGGTAAGCAGCCGTAGGTGGTATGGAAAGACTCGGCTTGTTGTACAAGATGAAGAAACTAGACGCACATATGACGTTCACGTTTCAGCCAATGTGCTTGATAAATGCGCGTTCCTTCCTCGTGTTGGAATTCCTGTAGTTATTCACGGTTATGTGGAAGAAACCGAATATGGAATGTCTGATTTTGTTATAACAAGAGTCGTGAGTATCAAGCGTGAAAACCAAGGTGTATTGAAAGTTCACAAGTTTGACGATGAGGACTAGAATATCTAACGTCGTGGTTTAATGTAGACTTCTGGTTCCGTGACATATCCTTTACAGGAAGGACAAGTCATTATCTTCTTTCCAGTAAACGTAATCGAGCTAAAACATGATGAACAACGCCCTTGTTTGACAACTAGCAAGTCTGGTGAACCCTCTAGGGATTTTGCTATGCGAGCTATCTCTGCATATACTTCTGGTTCATCTTCTTCGTAAAGACCAATCAATCTGCGATAATCACTCACCTTAACTGGAGCATTATATTTCATCAGCAATCGTTTCAGTTCTTCCTTCCAATCTTCCATTCCACTCGACCTTCTACACCAAGCAACTGCTTCCATAAAATTATTTGCGCAATCGAATGAGATACCCTGGTGAGATTATCCATTGCCCCCTGCATTTTGGACACTTGGATGGTCTCTTTGCTGTCCCTTTCACTTTGAATACGAAATCACAATTCCCGCAGCTTGCGGGTTGTACCAGAAGTTCTTTGGATTCATTCTTGATTGACTTCGAAATGTGGGTGATATCCTCATAAACGATTGATCTTTCCTTGATGTCCAATGCTCTACAGATATCTTCTGCAGTGAGAGGATATTCTGTTTCTTCTAACATCACTGCGATTCGTTTTCTTCGCGTTGGCAAGATTCTCAACTCGCATGTACCAAGGTCTGTACAGTCTTGTTCAATGAATTGAACACACTGTTTCAAACGTAGAGTCATATCAAATCTGTGTACGTTCTAAGATAGGGAAAAAATAATGAAACAATATGATACAGGTATGAGTACAGCTATGACTTCTGCAATCG
>DAOWDY010000030.1 GCA_030638785.1 Candidatus Thorarchaeota archaeon | reverse complement strand
GTGCGTGAGATACCCATTGCAGAGGAAAAGATTGGTGATGGCTGGGTAGAATATGCAGTTTCAGATGCAGAAGTGATAATTCTAAAAGAAGGGATAAAAATTGGTTGATTCATATCAGCTCAAAATTTGCTCCGAGAAGACAGGGTATGAAGTTAAACCGAAATCACGTCTAAAACTAGATTTGATGTCCTTACAAGACGAGATTGTGAGTGTTACTAGAATGCGCGTTCGAGTCGGTATTCCTGCTCTGTTACTTCTTGAAGGGGAGGATGGACAGGTCATCAACATCTATCCTTCAGGTCGATTACTTCTTAGAAATTTCTCTACTCAAGATGATGCAGAAGCAATAGTCAACCCTCTTGCTAAGTTGTTATACTCGTAAACCTGAGGTTCCTTGATATTTAGCAAAATATCCTGAATACTATCATCAAATCCTAATCCCAATCAACGGTAGACAATAATATAGAGGAATCCTATCATGATTCAATTACAATGTAGAGGATTTGGTGATGACAAAAGTTATCCTTTTAGGAACTGGAACCCCAAATGCTGACCCAAAACGCTCTGGCCCATCAGTTGCCATTATAGTTGGAGATTCAGTCTACGTTGTGGATTTTGGTCCTGGTGTTGTACGACGTGCGGTGCAGGCGGGAATCAGTCCATCACGCCTGACAAGGGCATTCTTGACTCATCTTCATTCAGATCATACAGTGGGCTACCCCGACCTGATTCTCACACCTGCAGTGATTGGTAGAATTGAAACACTGGAAGTCTATGGCCCAGTTGGAATTGAAGCCATGACCAATCATATTCTTGAGGCCTATAAAGAGGACATACGTGAAAGAATTACAGGTCTAGAACCTGCCAGTCAATCAGGGAATAATGTGAAGGTTCATGAAATTGAGCGGGATGTTTCAGGGGTTGTATACAAAGACGATCTCGTTTCAGTAGAAGTCTTTCCTGTGACCCATGGCTCTTGGCCAGCTTTTGGGTTTAAATTCTTGACACCAGATAGGACTATTGTGATTTCAGGAGATACAGCACCAAGTGATGTACTTGTGGAGAAATCCAAGGACTGTGATATCCTGATACATGAAGTCTATTCAGCGAAGGCGTTACAGCTTCAGTCCTCCGATTGGCAAAGGTATCACACTTCTGTACATACATCGTCAATTGAGCTTGCTGAAATTGCGTCACAAGCAAGACCTAAACTTTTGGTCTTATACCACCAACTTCTCTGGACGTGTTCAGAAGAAGATCTCCTCAAAGAGATTAAGGATAGATACAAGGGGGAAGTTGTTTCTGGTAATGACTTAGATATCTTCTAGCTGAAGATTCGTTGGTTCAAGTAGAGGGATGTGATCCTGGCTCTTTACACCAGATTCGACAAATTCTCTCAAATCATCAATGCTCATTCCAGTGAGACCTAACGATTCGATGCTCCTACCGATTGAACGAAAATCTTGCTGACAAATCTGAGTTGCCATTGAGATGACAGAATCAATCGCTGGAGTTTCAACGCCTACTAGATTACCAAAATCAGAGATTGGAACCAATCCCGTAGGAACGTCCTCATATATGTAGCGATGATTCAGGTTAGTAGCGCAAGTGACATTGTCATACGTATCGATACTCTGAATACATTCACAGAGAGTTTCACCCTCAGCGTCATAAACTTCAGTCAGCCATTCCAATAGTGATGCTGATTCGATTGAGAGCGTTTTTTCAATCTTCATCCGCTCTCTATCCATTCTTTCAATAAGATTGCCTACTGACTCAGAGATTAAATCATGATAATGGAGGAAGCCGCCACATTGCGATTCAATGAGTCCTGAATTAAGAATCATTGGTGCGGGATGCAACAAAGCATTAACATTACCCAAACTTGTTTCGAGAACGTTCTTCGCCAAGGCAAATTCTAGAGGGAGCCGATTTAAACTGTTAAGGAACTTTTGATTGGAAATTGCAGGCAATGCACTGACTCTAACTTTGTTCTTGATTTTAGAAATCAATACGGTTTCCGGGTCGATTATACGAGATACGAATGAAAAGGTCTGTGCTTCACCTAGGATGAAATCGTTTGTATTTCCATTTGATTCGAGTGTTCTAGAAAACTCCATTGCACCACCAGTTGCACCAGGCATGATCAGCAGGGTTTGACCAGTTTCGATCCATGGACTCATCTCTTCAGCATAGAACTTGTGTGCTTGGGCAGGGACTGTCACCAATAGAATTTCTTGGCCTGCTACAATATCCGCCATATTATCAGACACAGATTCGATCGGAGCGAATTCATCAATGACACCTCGGACTCTAATTCCGCCTGAATTCTGAATTGCTGCTACATTCTCAATAGTCCGGTTGTAGAGAGAAACTTCATTCCCCTTCAGAGATAGATAGCCTGCAAGAGCTCTTCCTGCATGGCCACCGCCAAGTACTGCAATCCGCATTTCATCAACCTCGATTGTGTATTGAGTTACTATTATTATATAATATAAAATAATATAGCATGCATCTTCGACTGTATCTTCCGGTGACTTTATACGAATCAAATCGAACTGCCTCAAATTCATAAAGAGCGAGGAGAATCTCCTAGTTCTTTATTGGGTATACCTGCTGGTTTGTAACTGAGATTGGTGGCTCTCTGCGCACAAACCTATGTCGCTTTCGCCGAGGCATGAGATGCTATTACCTATTCACTACTGAAAAAAGATTGCATTCCAAAAAAATTCTAAATGTCCGGAGGTCCTCTCTATATTTTCAAAAAGTGATTACTTTCTCTAATTCAGCAGTCCACGTGGCAAGAATGCTCATTGTTCCTCGTTCCACTCCTTTAATCAATGAGGCTTCTTCAATACCTCGTGCATCAATACATCCTCCGCAACAGCTGATAGCCACATTCTTTGTGATTAATGCCCTTATCATTCGCTCAAGATTATAATATCCATCAGGAGTCTTCTGTCCTGAAAGGGCACAGGAAACTGCATCACCGATGAGAAAGACTCGAATATCACTATCAGGATTCTCTTTTCTTAATGCCATTGCTAAACGAAGACCATTGTAGGACCTCTCAGTGCCATATGCCGGATCGTTGAGTAGTATTAAAAAACTCATGATTGGGCTACTCATCATATCTGCTAAAAGGTTTCAGAAAGCTCGATAAATCGACTATATTTAGGTCTCGACCAAACTGGAGGTGGTTTCACTAATTACTTGCTTCATTCTTACCAATGTTTCAGTAGCCATGTTCAAACCGTGCTTCCAATCCCAAGGTCCAAAGCCACATTCAGGGCCTGCAAAGGGTACTCTTTCAATTCCATAACGATTGATGGTTTCTTGAAGGTGACGCTCCATCTCACTCTTAGTTTGTAAATATCTCTCATAGTTCCCAGAGAGTATATCCTTCCATGCGTCTTTGGCATCATCATTTTGGTCAATTGTGGGTCCTTCAGTTCTTACAATTGCAGCGCGGATGAATTTGTCATAGTCTTCCAGCCACTTACGTTTGACATATACTCCGACATGAGCTTCTAACAGATTCCAATCTGCGTTGAAAGTGTTCTCAAAAGGAGATGAATGTAGATGTATTCCTCTATAACAATCTGAAGGCACATTCTTGTAGATCTCATTCCAACATGAAATTAGATGTTCTGAAGGTGAATCGGAAGACGTGTCAGTGAAGAAGTCCCCAAAGCCCTCAAGTCCAAATGAAGGTTCATCCATGGTTACTACTTCTGGAACAAGATAATTTGAGGTGACTAGAGAATTGCCTACAAATGCTTTCATGACCTCAGTGAAGTATTCCACAAGCTTCTCATCATATGTTCTCGGGAATCCTGCTAGTCGTTGTAGATTCAGCGATAATTCAAGTGGTCCTGTGATGCATACCTTGTATGAAATTCTCTTTACTCCGAGCCTTTTGCTTAGTTTTTCCGCACCTGTCTGAAGAGCAATAATTTCTGCAAAATGGATATCATCATCTGAGAGGGGCTCATTTCCTATAGCTATAGCAACTGCCACTGCTTGTGCATCTTCTTTTGTGATATCGCCGAAACTAGAGTGGATGCTTGTTTGTTGGTGAATTAATCCTGTGGCATGACGAACAACTGGTAGTAGAAATTGGTCTATCATGCCTCTACACTGTGCATAAGATGTAACGGCAACATCAGGACCCAGTGCTGCGGCCTTACTCTCGAATGTTGAGTTGTGCTTGGAAATGAAATAACCTGTATCTTCAGTATCCACATTTCCACCATGGCATTCTACTTCGAGTGCTCCTCGAAGGTATTGTTCTAAATCAGCGTCCAATGGAAAGCTTCCGACGTCTATAGGCCTGATTCTATTTTCGATATTCATAATGGGTACTAGCTCCTCACGAAATGGTTATCGTTCTAACAACTATGTTGACAGATAATATCGTAGAACTAGGCATAATTGGAAGCTCATGAAGGGGCATAGTAGCAGTTCTTGGGAGAAACAAGCTTACCTTCTTTCTTGAGTATCTTAATGACTTTGGATACCTCTGTTTTATCAATTCCAGTAATCTCAGCGACTTCACCTGCTTTCAATGGTTTTTCAGAACCTGTAAACGCATTGTAGATTGCTTCTGTGTTATCTGACATTTTGGTCACACCGAACATCATCTGTGTCAATTCATTTAGGATTTCGTATGTGGAGATTATTGATGTATGCATTTTCATATGATGGTGCCGGTTGTCTTAAGAAACTAAATCAAAAAAGAAAATTAGGGATAGCTTACACTAGCCCCTTGTTAGTTTTTCATATTCTCTCTCAACCATTCCATCCAAGAAATTCCTTCCAGTGAAAACAAATGTCAAAAGATAATGTGCCAAGAGGCCTATTAGCCATCCGACTAGTGGAACGAATATCCATAGAGATACCATACCAGTGAAATACCATATAGAAATGAGGATGGGATTTATGATTATGTAGATAACTAGATGTATATAGAATCCAAGCTTCATTTCAGCTCGCTCTTTCGCTTCTTTTCTTAACTCAGTATTCTCATTCATTGAAATCCACAAAATTAAATCTCGATAAACGCTGATAATAATGCTCCTACTCGCACGAGTTTACTGGAATCAGAAATTCAACTACAATAATTGGTATGTTGGAAAAATGAAAGGGTGTTCAACACTGTGAGATTGGAGGGTAAGTCCCTTCACTTGACCCCGTACGCTTGTGCGACTCCCATCCTGAGGAGTCAGTAATAAACCTCTGGAGGTTTCAAAACAAATAATGTGCCTGTTTGATAGTCGAGGGGAAAAATGTCTATGATACTCTGGAAAGTAACAGTTCCTATTCCCACATACTAGATATCTCCTCATTCTTAAGATACTCTAGTTACTCCGTCCAAATTTATCTGGATTTTTATACATAATAATCGCCACTATGACGAGTAATGCAGCAACTCCGATAATAGCGATGATTGGTACAAGTTCTGTTCCAGATCCGTTTCCGCCAGGCTCAGTAGTAGTGTTCGTACCCGTTCCCGAAGTTGGGTTGGTGTCAGTCCCTGTGGTAGTTGTTGTTGTTGCTGTTGTTGTACTGGTATCTGTTTCTAAAGGCACAGTATATTCTTCTTCAGAGGTCGTTTCCCAGTTTCC
>DAOWDY010000222.1 GCA_030638785.1 Candidatus Thorarchaeota archaeon | reverse complement strand
CCCCGATCAACAGATGGAATCTCATCAATTGAGTGAAAGAGTACCTTCCCCTCTTCTTTCGCCCTCTCATACTCCAGCAATGCCCCCTTTGATTCAGCCAACAAAAACAAAGCATCACAATCATCCAACCAGGGAGCATCCCACAACATGTAGTCCTCCCATCCCATCGGTATCTCAAGTTCCTGGGCACGAAGGTCAACCCAGTGAAGCACATGGGGGATGAACGGAAAGTGCCCTTTCTTCCATATCTGAATCCCTGCATCAATTGCTCTCTGCACATTGGTTTCAATCTCTTTCAGTGTGGGAGCGGTGTACGGTCCTGCTACGTAGATCTTCATGCTCTTCAATGCAATCACCTTTGCCAATCACAAGTTTCACTGGCATCGTGAATCCTCTATATGAAGACTCTCTTCCCTTAGGATACTGTGCCTAGGTAGAACAATGCGATTCAGTAATAATATATAGAAGACTCAACATATTCGGCTGGAGGGTTATGTTATGGGTAGATTGGGAAAGCGAGTTTCTCTTCTTCTTGCAGTTTCTCTGTTGACGCTTATCTGCTTCACAGGCAGGATTGAGTCGGCGGATTTACCTTACCAAGATGGTGCTGAAACTAGCAATGTGGAGCCTAGTAAGCAAATGGAACTAGCTCAGACTTTTGATTTCACTTTAGATGAGTGGGATTATAGAATTGTACAATGTGACTACTCAGCATCACATCTTAACACTCGATTCACATACACCCTGACATTCTCAGTTTCAGGTGGTTCCTTAGAATTCTTCATCTGCCTGCGACCGGAGGCAAATATATGGGCTGCTGGCTCTCCAATCTTCATTTCAACTTCTGACCACTGGGGGTCCACTAGTGGAGTTACTGTCACTAAATCGTTTCAATCAAATGTTGCATTAGCCTTTGTGTTCAATCATGAAGGAAGCGGCTCTCGTACAGTATCAGGCTCGGTTACGGTAGATGGGTCCGGCCCTAGCATATCCACCTCTCTTGTCAGTAATGCAACCTATACTGGCACCTATACTATAACTGCGAGTGCTACTGATCCGAGTGGCGTAGATTCAATGGAGATTCTGATTGATGGTGATTCAAAGAAGACTTCCAGTAGTGGATCTATCAATTACGATTGGCGAACTACAAGTTACGATAATGGACCGTACACAGTTCAGATTCGAGCTGAAGATGACGTGGGAAATGTCAACACAGTCACTTACAATGTTTGGGTTGAGAACGAAGGCTTTGCTTTACCAAATATGCAAGGCATAGCTATACTAATAGCAATGGGAGGTCTTCTAGCTGCCTGCGTGTACTGGTATGGTAACAAGTATGGATGGACAAAAAGTAGCACAGCCACTAAACCTCCCCCCATAACATATGAGAGGATTTACAAACCACCTCCTGTAAAGCGCGACACCTCTGATTGGGGACGTGAATCATACCGAGGGCAACGTCCAAAGGACGATGATGATATGGACTGGGGATGAACTATTCAGCCTCGCTCTCTAACTATTCGCTACAATGTTCCTCAATTACTTTCAGAGCATCCATTAACTGGGAGGGTTCGCTTGCAAAACTGACAGCCTGTTGTAATGCATCTTTTGCCTCATCACACCGACCTTTGGCTGCTAACTCCATTGCGAGATTCGTCCAGCTCTGGTAGTTTCGAGGTTCTTCGTCAATTAGCTCCTTGAGATATCGTATCTCGCTATCATCGCTCAAGGTTGATTGGTCAACACTCTCGTCCTCAAAATCAAATTCCACATTTGTAATCACAGCATCTTTTGGAATCTTCTTTCGTAATTCTACTAATGGATTCTTTCCCTTCTTAGGTTTTAACTCAGGATTCAATTCCAACATCATTTCAAGAAACGGTGACTCTGCGATCCAGACATGTCCACTGTCTGTCAGAGTAACAAATTGTTCGTATGGTTCGTTCTTCAACTTCTGCACCAGATCTCCATGACCACGGAATCCCTTGGAGGGTATTTTGGCCGCAGTGTGAATCTCCTTTTTACAATCAAAACAGAGGAAGAGTTTCATCTTTATCATGATGTTGACAGTGGTCTTAGTTTCTCCACCAAGACTTGCAACTCCAGATGATCGAACTTTACTGGAATCTATAGTCTTGTATCTCGGTGATATTTTATCCAAGTTGGTACTGCCACAAGCCATACAGGCATTGGGCCACTTCAGGATGTACAAATCAAGTTGACTTGCATATTTTGTAATCTTGAGCACCACAATACCCTCAATGATAATTCTGTGGAACCGCCTATTAAGAATGCCGTGAGTCATCAGAAGGTCTTTTATCTTGGATTCTGTTTTCATCGATTGGTGGTAGTACTATGGAGATTAGGGGCGATGGGTCACATGTCAATGAGGACTTCGCAATTGCCAAGTCCGTGCTTCTAGGTAGCGAAGTCATCAGATTTGTTGCAGAAGAGAAGTCGGGTTTCATTGTTCTATCAGATAGACGCTTTGTCTACTTGAAGAAGGAAAAGACAGGCTACAAGATTCAAAACGCTGTTCCCATCGATTTATTGACAGGCAGTGAGCTCGAGAAGAAAGACACATTGAAAATCGAATTCCATAAGATTTATGAATCTGGAATCTTGGCGGCGAAATTTAGCAAGTCCCGCCTTGATTTTCGTTTGGCTGACATAAAACTAAAGCGTCCTGATAATTCCGATGAGTCTGCATTCTATTTTACAATGGACGAATTCAATTCAGTCTTCAGAGAAATCCTAGGATCCTCTCCATTTACGGACGGTGTGTTCAAAGGACGTGACTATTCATACCTCCAATCTATTCCTGAAACTGTGACACGGGATGGTATTCTGCATTTGAATACAATACTTACTGACAGACCAGACGAGAACGAATTGTATGGAAAAGCAAAGGACGCCTTTGGGGAAAATCCCTACATTCTCATTAATACGATGGAGCTTGATTTCAGAGGTTACTTATTCGTAGTAGGAACAAAAGCGATGATGTTTCTAAGCGGGAACTACAGTCATGGGTCTGTTTCTAAGATGAACCTAGTTGCATTTGAACCTCCACAGATTCTAAACATCTCATCTGATTGGACAAAGAAGAATCCCAAGAATTTCCATATTTCAAAGCCAGTTCAGGAATTTGATAAGGTGAAGGTGAAAGAATTCAAATTCACTTGGAACCCTCCCAAAGCTGACGATGTTGCTCGAGTTCCATGGTTTTGTGAACCTGCAAACGCAGTATGGATTATTGCAGATATGGCTGTCGACCAACAGAAGGAACTGCTTAAGGCCAACTTTGGCACCGGTGATGAGATTGATGACCCCCGAATAAAGCGACAAAGATACTACTGGTAAACCAAGGTACATCTTCATTTGCGGCGAATAAGATAGACCAATAGGACCACTACCAAAACGATAACTGGTGCTACTATCAATGCAATGACATCAAGACCCGGCGCAATAGGTGGTGGAGATTCCGTACCGGTTATCGTCGTAGGACTTGTTCCAGTACTTGTAGGTTCACCACCCATATCTGTCCATACATTAGTTGTATACGAATAGGCCCACGTATCACCAAGCTGACCATAGTCTGGACCCATTCCGCCAAACAAGATGACTACTTCATTAGCAGAATCGAAAGACATTGCTGATGTGATTCTTCCGGATGGACTAGAGGCAGGGTGTGCATTTGTCCATGTTTCAGATTGCGCATCATATACCATGGTTTCATCTACAGGATCGTCACCTACCTGTCCACCAAACAAGATGCATCTCTGATTGATGGAATCATAAGCCATTCCCGGCCACTTCAAATCACCGGGATCGCCTGTTGTAGAGACCTCGGTCCATGTGTTGGTGGCCGCATCAAACAACCATGTGTCGTCCTGATGCCCTTGATAAGCAGTATTTCCATTTGAGAGAACGATTCGACCTATGCTCTCGTCATAGACCATAACGTGACCGTAACGCGCTAGTGGAGTTGTCGACGGATTGAGTTCTGACCATTGTCTGGTGGAGCAGTCGAACTTCCAAGTATCATCCCCTTCCCTACCTTCTCCTGAGAAACCTCCAAAGAGAATCACCACATTCTCTACAGGATCATATGCCATCGCATGTGACCAGTGAGCCCCAGGATTAATTGTAGTCACTACCTGTGACCAAGTCTGAGTGGCACAATCAAATGACCACGTGTCCGTCGCACTCCCTCCTCCGTACATGATAATCTCATTGGTAACGTTACTGTAGACCAACCTATGAGCATCTCGTGAAGGAGGGGACGGGGCCAGTGTGAGTTCAGTCCACGTATTCGTTGAGTAGGAGTACAACCAAGTATCACCAAGTGCATGAAGCCCTCCCTCGGAGGACACACCTCCGAACAGGACTGTGACCTCGTTGTGAGGATCATAAGCCATTGAGTGTGACCCTCTAATCGGGGGAGTTACTGCATCTTGCAAGGCCTCTACAGGAGTTGACGTAGAAGTT
>DAOWDY010000147.1 GCA_030638785.1 Candidatus Thorarchaeota archaeon | reverse complement strand
GAAGATGAATCATCTGGTGGATGTGGACCCCAAGCATCCCAGAGTGGCTGTTGCGGTCCCTCCCAGTCTACAGACTCTTTTCAAGAGGCAAGGCTCAAAAACTATGGTTATACAGTTGAAGGCCTTCCGTCATCATTGACAGAATCATATGGTGGATGTGGAAATCCCATAGCGCTTGCTAGTCTGAAAGAAGGCGAAGTTGTGCTTGACCTTGGAAGTGGCGCTGGACTTGATGCATTCTTTGCATCTCAAAAAGTTGGTGAAACTGGTAAAGTCATCGGAGTAGATATGACCCCTGAGATGCTCGAGAAGGCAAGAGCAAATGCTGAGAAGATGGGCACTAAGAATGTTGAATTCAGACAAGGCGATATCGAGGCTTTGCCAATTGAAGACAATAGCGTAGATGTTATCATCAGTAATTGTGTGATCAATCTTGCACCTGATAAAGCAAAAGTGTTCAATGAATCCTTCCGTGTATTGAAGCCTGGCGGACGAATGATGGTGTCCGATGTTGTGCTTAATGGTCCTCTGCCAGATGATGTTAAGGATGAAGTTGTGAACTATACTGGTTGTCTAGGTGGAGCTATTCCTGAAGAAGAATATCTTGAACTGATGCGCCAAGCAGGTTTTGATGATGTCCATGTTGTTGAAAAGGCAGGATATAGTATTGCAGCAAGTGCGAAAATTTCTGCAACCAAACCGATTTAGATGAGGTTTCAAAGATGTCAATCTGTATTGAGAAAAATGTCTGCATCGATTTCAGTCTTGGCTCATGTGGTGAACCAGATTATCACGATATCTCAGGAGAGTCTGAGATCAATGGTGACCCATTCTCACTACCAGTGATCTAGTCCTTCTAAGAATACATGTACCCGTAGGAACGCATGATTTCCTACGGGAATCTCTTCTTTTCCAACAACTGACAGATTCATTAATCCAGAAGTCTACGCTGTAGAATTGAGTGTTTAATGTTGAATTCAGGGAACAGCAAAGCAGCCCATCATCTTCTTGCACAGTATGAAGGAACTTGGAAGATGATACGAGCTGCAATCAAGAATATTCCAGAGGAGAAATGGACAATCTCTGAGGGCGAGTGGTACTACGCATATACATTATATCATATCATCGAAACCATGGACTTCTATTCTCGAGAAGACCATGAGGGCATGGTGTGGGGTAAGAGAGCTGGATACAAGTGGGATGACGTGACGGATGTCAAAGAGGAAATCTTACATCTAATCTCCCGGGAGCTCGTAACAAGCTATCTTTCAGAGATGGAAGAGAAACTATCCGGATTCCTTTCTACGATTGTGGAAGATGCGTTTTTTGAGAAAGATGGATTCTATTGGTTTGAAAGTGTTTATCAAAAGTTCATCTACCTCTTGCGACACACTCAACACCATCTTGGTGAATTAGCTGTTACATTGAGAAAATTCGAAACCGAACCAATCAAGTGGGTTTAGAATTTAGGATGGAATTTAGAATGACATTCCGAGCATTAACTGTTGGCTACATAAGAAAACCAGATGCAGAAACTATCTTCATTGACTTTGAAGAGAAGTTCTGGCCAGGTGTACTTCAAGTTGACAAGTTCTCTCATATCATCGTTTTATGGTGGATTCATGAGAGAGATAATGATGAGAGTCGGGCTAATCTCAGAGACTATCCTCCAACTGAGGGTGCTGAGTTATCTGGCGTGTTTGCTAGTCGTTCTCCCTCTCGTCCTACACCTGTTGGCCTTACAACTGTGAAGATTGAACAGATTGACGAGGACATGAAAAGAATCTACATTGATCAAATAGACGCCATCGATGGTTCACCTGTGATTGATATCAAGCCTTACATGCCATTCTCAGACAAGGTGGATGATGCCAGAGTGCCACAATGGTTTGTAAATAATGTGTCTCGGTACACAGACAAACCACTACCTGATTAGTTTCTTTACGTGAAACCAAACTCATGCTTCTTGGTTCCAAGAGCAGAGATCATCACTAATCCAGTTAGACCAGTCAGGATAATAATAGCGAAGAACTCTATGAACATGATATCAGGTTTTGGAACATAGACTATTTTCTCAATCTCTCCAGTCCGAACGTATGGATCCTGAGTTGAATCGCTCTGTGCAGTTTCATTCTGATGTACATGAACTATAACACTTGAATAAGCAGAATTATTTCCATGATCCCAAAGAGTCAACTTGTAGATGAATGTCCCTGACGGCAGAAATCCGAGAGCGATGGTAAATACAGTGAGTGGCTCTAACCAATGACCTTCTTCAATATCTCCTCCGCTCTTTGATATCACATAGTAGTATGGGTTCGCATCATACGCGACCCACGATATATTATGATTTCGTTCACCTTGAGTGAATTCGATATTCTCAGGTCCCTCAATCTCAGGATAAAACGAATCCTGGACAGTTATCCAGATATCTGCAGTAAGTCTGACATATTCCTGGTCCCATACAGTAATTCGAAGATAGTATACTCCTATGGAAAGGTCTCCATTGCTACGAATGATTCCAAGATCAGCACCTGCAGACGCAGTGATGCGAAAATGAAGATTGTCACTGACAAACCACCAATAGCCAACACCTCCAGTCAGGTTGACCTGATATTTGAACTCCTCCCCGTATTCTAGAGTATGGTTCTGTGGCTGTTCTTTCCAAGTTATCGTATCCGGAGAGGGGACTGGGTTTGCAATTAGAGAGTCCTGCTGCAATACGATTGCTGCCGCATTCAAGGAGAAAAGTGAGGGTCCAACAAGTGAAGTGAGGAGTATGAATGCAATGGTGATTCTATGACATTTGTTCTCTATCACCTTGATTCCTCCTTCATTCACTAGATCCGTACCAGTGTTCGTATCCTTGACTATGGAATTACATGCATCTTTGATACTTAAACAGCTGCACAAAAGCAGCCTCTACACACCATTACGCGAATAGCTCCGCTTATCTCAAGGATTCTCAGTGTCCATACCGTGGAATGACCTGATGATACTCAGTTGGGAAAACAAGGACCGAGCAATATTCCTTCCAATGTTTGAACACCATAAGAGAGGTCGTACTATGCTCTTCAGTTGGTTGGAGCTTGGGCTTGGAAACATGGAAGTTGATTCACTCGAAACCCCAGCAGTAGCATTATTCTCATTCTTTCCAATCTCGTTCATAGCTGG
>DAOWDY010000119.1 GCA_030638785.1 Candidatus Thorarchaeota archaeon | reverse complement strand
CCCGCACAACCTGATGGTACGACAGTAACATATCGTGTTGTTGCATTAAATGCAGATAACAACGAAGCGCTATCTACTGAAACAAGCTACATAGTTCATGGTTCTCCACCCGTTGCAACTGCAATTTCTATAGAGCTAGTTGCGATAGGCGCAATTGTTGGTGTTATTGTTATTCTGTTGATACTTATTGTGAATGAGAGGAGATGATATAGATGAAGTTGACGAAAACCATTCTGCTTTCCATTCTACTCGTGTCATTAATTCTGACTCCTACTGTCCAGTATTCACAAGCAGCAGAAGCTGAGTATCCGGAGCCTCTGAGTGTCATTCTGATGATTGGAGATGGAATGGGGTACGAACATGTGAAGATTGCAAAGTGGGTTGAGGTTGGAAAGAATGCAAATTTAACAATGGAAACACTTCCCTATAGCTACTCAGTTACAACTCATAGTGCAGATGCGCAAATCACAGACTCTGCAGCTGCTGCAACAGCCTATGCTACTGGTGTTAAGACTAACAACAATTGGGTTTCCATTGCTCCAAATGGAACAGAATTACAGACTATTCTGGAGATGGCTCAAATCAATGGGAAGTCAACAGGTGTAATCACAACAACAACTATCCAGCATGCTACACCCGCCGCATTTATGACACACGTAGAGAGCCGTGGAGATTCATCGATAATTACTCAACAGATAATTGAGAGTGCTGGAGTGGATGTTCTGATGGGTGGAGGTAGCGCATTCTTTTCCGAATATCAGATTGAATTCATGGTTGCAAATGGATATTCGCTCGCTGAGGACAAATCTACATTGGAAGGAATCACATCAGGTAAGGTCCTGGGACTCTTTTCTGAAGGACAAATGTACTACGAACAAGAACGTGACATCAATCTGACTCCTTCAATATGGGAAATGACTAACAAGTCTTTGGAGATCTTATCGCAAGATCCAGATGGCTTCTTCTTGATGGTGGAAGGAGGAAGGATAGATCACGGAGGGCATGACAACAGTAAGGTAGATGTCGTGCTCGAGGCAATAGCCTTCGACAATGCTATAGAAGTTGCTCTAAGTTACGTGGAAAACCACAGTAACACAATTCTAATTGTAACTGCAGACCACGAAACTGGAGGATTAATGATCACTGGTGATTCGCTGAATGGTGAACTACCGTCTGATGACAATACCGAGATGGAAAACAGAGCCATTCGGATTGCACGGGCTAATAATATCGAAGTCACATGGAGTGCAGACTACCACACTGATAGCAATGTGCCACTGTTTATCTACGGTGATGTTTTTGAAGACTACTCAATTGATGATGTTATTGACAATATTCAAGTCTTTCACATCATGGATGATTACTTCTCGGGTAATATCTCGGAAATCGTACCACCACTGATTACAGTAGAGAGGATTACCATTATCGCAGGAGCTGCAGCTATCATTGTTTTGGCTGCATATTTCATCAAGTTGAGGAAATCCAACTGAGTATAGACTCATATGAGTAGTTGTAATTTGGGATACCGAGTCGAAGATAGTGGAAACATTAGAGGTACCTCTACGAAGAGCAGGCAATATCGAAGATCATCTCGATGCTATTCCAGGTATATGGATTAAAGCGAAACCAGAAGATCTTCCAGACCTGATCCTTTTGACAAAGAACAAATCAAAGTCTGAAAATTCAATCGTGACAATTTACGTTTGGGGTCTCGGAAGAATAGGAATAACTATCATCATACAGTGCGTTGAAAAAGAAGGAATGTGCAGCATTAGCATTGATGCCAACGCAACACAGCCAACAACATCCACGCAGCACATCGAACGTGCTATGCGTGAGTTGCTAGAGAAACGTCTTGAAATGAATTAGGCTTTCTTGGCCGCACTAATCCAAGCCTTGACTTTCTCCAATGTGAATTCATAACCCTCTGGTACTCTCACCTTACCAATCTTTACACTCTTCTCTATTGTTGAGAGGACGTCAGAGGCGTCTGCACCTGAGAGTTCTTTCAAAGTCGTCATTCCCGTGGCAAATACGATTGCCTCAGCATCTTCTTCAGATATCTCGTTTAACCATGCGAAGTGACTCATAGCAATCCATCTTTCTGCCTGCTCTGTATTCACATCACAGATTTCTGCTACCTTGGTTGCATTAGCCGAATTTAGATCTGCTACTGTGATGATTCCAGCATCACGCAATAGCTTGCCATATATCTCACCAATTCCCTCAATTGTTTCAATTGGGAGGTCACTAATGGCGACTGTAGGCTCTTCAACCTCTGGAACATACTCTTCGACATGCTTCTCAGGAGCCTTTTCCTCATCTAAGAGGTCCTCAAGATCAATTTCATCTTCTAGCATTACATAGACCACTATTGGAATGCCAACTGCTACTGCAAGCAATCCTAGTGAAATGGTCTGGTCCACACGCCACATCAGTAGCGATATCACACCGATTATGGCACCAATGATGACAGCAATTAGGAATTTCCTGTTGCTTGAAAGTCCACTCATCTAGATTATCTCCTTGCAAATTCATATTGAATTATGATAATGAATAAACCTGCGATGGCTTCGATGTCAAAGAATTCATAATCAATGTGTTGGGCAATACAAAAGAAGAAACATAGCATCGATTAACTCTAAACACACTATCACCAGTGGAGATTCGGGATGATGTCAGTTGGAAAAAGGAGCTTCATTGCAGTAACACTGCTGCTATCTATAATTTCTATCAGCTTAGTTCCAATTACCGTAAATGGGCAGAGTGTTCCGAATACTTCTCTGAAGACTGGTCCTTTTCTTGATAAGATACTCTACAAATTGATTACACAGGACGATCAACAAGTACTTGCATTATATGATGATGAAATTGATATCATTGGGAATATGGTAGATCCCGCATTTCTGGATACACTCATTGAAACCGAAGGGCTCGAGGTCGCGAACGTCCTACGAAATGGATATGGATACATCTCGATTAACACAGCAAAATACCCACTCAACATAACTCCATTTAGACGAGCATTCGCATTTGCTCTGGACAAGGAACGAATTTCAGATATCGTTTGGGACGGCCTCTCTGTTCCCCAAGATTCATGCGTTCCGCAGGGCAATCCTTTCTCAATTGAAGGACTGTTGTTTTACGATTACTATGAGTCAAACATAACACTAGGCAATCAACTGCTTGATGCTGCTGGTTTTGTGGATGTAACTGGCGATGATTTTCGTGAGGCACCAGATGGGTCTGAGTTTGATGTGGAAATCTGGTGCGCTGAAACTTCTAACATCGGACTTGAAGTTAGCACAATTGGAGTAGAAACATTACAGGCATTGGGGGTGAATGCATATGTTTCATGGACTGATTATTATCCATATTTTCCGTGGTATCCATCTTGGCGCGGGGATTATGATATGGTCTTTCTTGGATCATCATTCAATAACTTCGATGTAGACTGGTTAGCATATGAGTTTTGGTCAGAGTATGCAGACGAGCCGTATTGGAATCACCCAAAATGGAGAAACGCATCCTATGACTCGTGGAGAAATCAACTACTTACCTCCATCTCTTATGATGAGGTCTATGAGGCTGCTCTCGAGATGCAACGAATATGGGTCTATGAATGTCCAATGATTATTACATACCAGAACATCTTCCTTTCCGCATATTGGACAGAAAAATTCGAAGGCTTTGTGAATGATGTTCATGATGGAGTTCCATGTTGGTGGACAAATTATAAGGTCCATCTGAAGGAAGATGCTGGGGGTCCATTTGGAGGGACCCTTCGAGTGAGTAATCCTCTGGAAGTTGATACATTCAATTTCATGATTACGTCATCACAGTATACCATGAACATTCTCCAAATGACATATGACAGTCTTATCAAACGGGGGCCAGACGGGTTGGATATTATGTGGCTGGCTGAATCTTATAGGATTGAAACTCATGATGACAATCCCTCGATAACTGATGGCCACACGCGAATAACCTTTCAGATGCTACAGAATGTAACATGGTCTGATGGCAAGCCACTAACCGAAGAAGACGTGGCATTCACGTTAAACTACTACCGAAACTCTCCAGGAAATCCTTATGGTGCAGATTTGAGTGATATGACGGCTGCTTATTCTCCACGCCCACACACGGTTGTTGTGGAATTCGAAAGTGAATCCTATTGGCATCTTCATACTATAGGGTACAAACCAATCATTCCCAAGCACGTGTTCCAGGAAATCGGTCTGAATGGATGGAACCTATGGGAACCCGATCCACGAAGTGATGTAATGGTCACATCAGGTCCATTCAATATTACTGATTATGAACCAGGTGAATACGTGGAGCTAACGAGAAATCCCAACTATTTCTTTGGACCAGATATTCCGCCAACATTTGAAGCAAATACAGAGTTGATTAATCCAGGTAGCTGGTACCTCGGTTTCACCTCATTTACCTTGCAATCTGGACTAATAACAGGCATTTCTCTTTGTGTGATTCTAATTGTCCTTGTCAAATGGAAATTAGAAACAAGAAGTAGCTAGATGAAACTAATCTAACCAATGATTGATTAATCTGCTACTGTTACCTCCTCAGACTCTTCGTCTGAACACATATAGTAAAAATGAATGCGGGAATCCTTTCCAAGAATCCAAACTAGTGGCAGATGTTGCCGTGCTGTGAAGTCGTCATTTACAAACACTTATTCATTGAATTAAATAGTGATAACAACTCGAAGCGAGTTTTGGGGAATATAAAATGCCGAAAATAGTAGAGGATAACGAGGAAAACATGAATACCTGTAAAAGGTTCTGTGGTCCATGCCCCTCATTCAAACCAAATGAACTTCAGACGGTAAAACCGCATGCACTATTTTGTGCCCGTGGCGCATCTGAAAAACCAATTGGTGAGATTGAGGACAAAGGGTGCAGCTGTTTCGGATGTCCTGTTTTCACAGAGCATCAACTCGCAGGCGGCTGGTTCTGCATGCATGGTATTGAAGGCAGAAAATAAGACGCCGCGCAGTATACGTCAGAGGAGTGGGTCTATTTCAGACTCACATCTCTGAGAAATAACCACTGTTTCTTCTTCTCCTATTTCTATCAATTGTTGTTTCTCGCTATCCAATATGACATTCGAGTAGTGAATTTACTCACTCTCTTCCATGCAGTTGATGCTTGACCCAATCGATAGGTGCTCGTAGTACCAATCTGGGACCCGAGAATCGCATTACCGATCTGATTTTCTCCCTCATCTCTGGCTGGTAGCAATGAGTTTCACATTTTCTACATGTCGGCTTATCTTCTTCATAGCGACAATGATCAAGTCGATGGTGGGAATATTCCTGGAGATTCGAGCAATCCTCACAGAGTGCGCCCTTCAGAGAATTATGCTTCTTCTCACAGTACAGGCCAATCATCTTTGAAACGACATTCTTTTCCTTGACAATCTTGGGGCCTATGTTTGGGTTTCTTCCAGTGGTCATTGATATCATATCGCATGTTATGGTTCTGGAGTCGATAAGATACGATGTTATTAACTCACTTCTAGGTACATAAGCTAGACAGAAGAAGTGGTGAGCACTAAAAAGGCGTCAATGGGTGTGGTACTATTGGTAGTATAAGTACCGTGACTGTCCTTCTCAGTACTCACCAATTAAACTACAGACCATGGTTGCACTAAAGGGTTTTCACCAGTGTATTTTCTGCATCTCAACGAATTTTGAAGTACCACATGACAATCATTAAAGGACTCTTTTTCTCGGGCCATCTTGTTTACGAGGTCGTTTGAAAATGGGATACTATTGCACGATGGTACATGGGCCATGCCGTCATGGAAACTGCGACTTCTGGGCACGACAAAAATTGAAGAAAGCAACCATTGAAGACCTGATTTCAGGCTTTAGCACAAGCGTCAAAGAATGTGATGATGGTGTTCCATTGAATCAAGCTCTTGAAAGATACTGGATTGATTTTGGAATAAAAAACCGAACTCTTCTATGTAGAGAGGAACCTGTTCTCTGTGAAAAGATGCAAGAGGTTGAACGACAAATCACCTTGTAATCCTAGAAACATCGAAAGCACAAAGATGGTAGCCCATCATCTGGGCTACATCATCATTCTACTTGTCTGCTGGTACAGCTATCATCGTTCCACGATTGATTAACCATTGAGGATCCAGAGATCTCTTCAAAGCCTGCATCTCCTCAATCCCCGCATCGCCATACATTGCTTCAAGAAATGGTCTCTTCAATTTTCCAATGCCGTGCTCTGCAGCAACAGTTCCACCAACCTCAATAGCTCGTTTTGCAAAGGTCATGTAGTTATCCATCCCCTGATCTACTTCCTCATTATTTCTAGGAAGCATATTGCAGTGAAGATGGTTGTCGCCGATGTGGCCAAATATGACAAATTCCATGCCCTGTTCATTAAGCACTTCGCGATAGAACTTGAGATAATCTCTTAGAAATTCATCAGGTATCGCCATATCTGTACCTATTTTGTGAATCTTGGGAAATTCAGCCTTACGCTGGGCAATCAATCCGTTGACAGTTTCAGGGACAAAGTGACGCACAGTCTTCATCTTGGCTAATTCAGAACGGTCAAGACCTGCCCAACTGCTTTCTGATGAGCTGTTGTACTTGTTGAGGATCATTTCAAGCCCCATAACTTTCTCTTCCATGTTCTCCTCGGTATATTCAAACTCGAAGAAAACAATCGCATTTGTCTGGTCAGTGAGTGCAGGTACCTTGATACCGGCTGAGGCTGCCTTGTCCTTGATCATTGTGATTGCATTAGGACCAAAGTACTCCAAGAAGGACATCTTGACAGGTGTGTCTGGAGCCCGAATATCATAGACAAAGTTTACCGCATCTTCTTCACTTGGGAAGAACGCCATGACTGTCATGATATTCTCAGGAAGGCTGATCAATCCAAGTTCAACTATTGTGATTGTTCCAAGAATTCCTTCTGAGCCAATAAACAGGTCAATAAGGTCCATGTCAGGTTTTGCGTAGAGGCCTGCTGCATTCTTTGTATCTGGCATTGTGTAAGTTGGAATCTTTACTTCAATCACAGTTCCATCGGTTTGCTCAATCTTGAATGTTCCATCTTCAGCTTTATACTTGCCTCGCTCTATGTCAAGAATGTCACCATTATAAAGTACCACACGAAGTCTGCGGACCCATGGGCGGGTTGCTCCGTACTTGAACGATTTAGCTCCCGATGCATTACAAGCAGTGATTCCGCCTATCCATGCACTCATCTCAGTAGGATCAACAGGAAATGAGAAGCTCTTTTTCTCTTCTAGGAATTTATTCAGAGCACTCTCTTCCTCTGTAGATCTCTTGCCTTTAATTGAATCCAAGCTCTTGTTCAAGACAGCATGAACTAGGTCCTCTAACAGAACACCTGCCTCTGCTCCTATTGAATAGAGTCCCTCCTTCTCATCATGTTTCATGTAGAGCATTTGATTCATTTTCTCAAGGTTTAGAGTAAGACCTCCCATCGGAACTGCTGCACCAGTAAGCCCAGTGCGACCACCCTGGATTGTGACGGGATGTCCATTCTCAGAGGCTTCTTTCATTACAGCAGCTATCTGATTTTCAGTAGATGGAAATACGATCTTATCTGTCTGGCCTTCGAAGGAATGGCTCTCATCATCTAGATACAGAGCATAAGTATCAGTGATATCAGCCTGGTCAGTGACAACTTTCATGTCTGAAAGATCTGCCTCACCAGGTGCTAGTGCTTTAATCAGATTAGTCATAATATTTTGCACCCTCGGGATATTAGGCCGAGAAGGACAATACACAATATCAAAGTTGGCATTTGGCAATAGTTAATGGGGAATTAGTACAAATCATAACCAATTGGATTAAAACCGAGTGACACACATTTCAGACAATAGAGAGGAGGTCGGTGGTTGCGAATAGCGGCGATATCTGATGTTCACATTCGCCCCGATGATAGAGATAAGGAGCTCATAAGAGAGATCAAAAGACGTGTTGAAGAAATTTCTCCTGATATTTTTGTCATTGCAGGAGATATCTCAGAAAAGTCAGATATCTTGCAAGAAACCCTTACTGCACTGAATCTCCCTGATTGTACAAACCTCTATGTCGCAGGCAACCATGATGTCTGGTTCGAAGAGAGTCGAGGTCTTGGGTCACTGGAGAAATACACTAGAACTATAGGTGATGCATGTCGTCAATCAGGTTTCATTCATCTACCTGATAATGTACACGTGGTAGATGACATCGCGTTCGTTGGAAGTATTGGCTGGTATGATTACTCCTTCAAACGTGAAGATTTGGAAATTCCACATGAGAACTATGTTGAGAAGGAGTGGAAGGGAGCATATTGGCGGGACTACTATGGTATTGACTGGATATATACCGATATAGAAGCAACTGAACTCTTTAACAGCAAGCTCAAGTATGACTTGGAAACCCTGCCCGATCAGATCCAGACAATTGTATCAGTTTCTCATCACTTACCATTCAAAGCACTTACTCTCTACAAGGATTATCTACCGTGGGACTTCTACTCAGCCTTCATGGGTGCAGAGAGTACAGGAGAGATACTATTGAGCGATGGCAGAGTGCTGTTGTCTTTTTCTGGTCACAGTCATATTAGAAAGAAGATCGAGAAAAATGGACTGACAGCAATGACTGTTCCTCTAGGATATGGGAGACCATCTGATGGAGATTATAAATCTCTGGTACATGATGCAGTTGCAGAGATAGAAATCAAGAACCACACACTTCATCTTCATCATTTTGTTGATGGCGATATATGTGAGGACTTGCCATATTCATTCTAATCCAGTTTCATACGACAGATTAATGTGTTCGTCTGCATATTGTAACTTCTGCATCCCATTAACCTCAATGAATGCAAGAAATGGTAAGTCCATCTGGTGATGACATAGTGGCTCTGGATGCCTTCGGAATAGCAATTCTCGCCGTCTTCATTGGTACATATGTTATGATTTCATCTGAGAAAGTCAATCGAACAGGGATGGCTCTCCTCGGAATGGGAATTGCTGGATTCGTATTCTGGCTCGCCTATGCATTACAGCATCCTTTGACTGTAGGATGGGAAGAACATGGACCATTCTTTGAATTGGTCAGCCATATTGAATGGGATACAATTCTGTTTATCATGAGCATGATGATTATTGTTGCAGTCGCTGGAGCTTCAGGAATGTTCCAGTATATTGCGCTAAGGCTGGTCAGGCCCACACAAGGCGGTCACAAGCGACTTTTCATCACCTTTCTACTGTTTGTGTTTGGAATAAGTCTGTTTTTCGATACTGTGTCTACGATGCTGATAATGTGTCCACTCACAATTGAGGTGTGTCGGGCACTAGACATTGATTTCAAACCATTCCTGATTGCAGAATCGATTACCTGTAACTATGCATCGATACCTTCCATTGTTGGTGCTGTACCAAATCTTGTTATCGCAAACAGAGTGGACCTTGATGCTGGGTTCTTGTTCTTGTCATTCATGCCACTTTCTGCACTCCTTTTCATTGTGAGTCTTCCAATTCTACTGAAATGGTATTCAAAGACCTTCGGTGAAACTGATGATCATAGAGTCGAGAGAATTTTCAGTATAGATCCGGTACACATGATCAAATCAAGACGTGACTTCTATGCATCAGTGATTGCCATTGGTGTCTTGATTGTGGGCTTTATGCTTGGACCTGCCTATGGTCTTGCTCCACCAATGTTTGCCTTAATCGTTGCAGCTTTCATGTTATTACTCTCCCACGATCGAGCGAATGAATTCCTCAATGAAGTGGGCTGGGATACGGTTTTCTTCCTTGTGGGTCTCTTTGGTCTTGTCGTAGCACTGGATATTGTGGGTCTGATTGATGATTTGGCTGCTTGGATTGCGATTGTTATTGGAGATAGCGAAGTTGTAGCCACAGTTTTCATGGTATGGATTCCTGCTATGCTATCTGCATTTCTAGACAATCTACCAGTTTCTATTGTTCTGGCCCCCATAGCTGAACAGTTCTCAAGTATCAGTCCTGTTCTTCCACTTGCTCTTGTTTTCGCTGTAAATGTCGGCGGTTACATCTTTACACCACTTGGGTCTCCTGCAAATATGGTAGCAATCGGCTTCTCAGAAAAAGAGCATGACCCCATTCCCTTTATCGAATTCATAAAGATAGGGACTATCCTAGGTATGATTCACCTATCAATTGGAACTGGGTGGTTGCTATTAGAAAGTGTTCTGCTATCTAGTGGATGGAGTATAGTATTGTTATTTCCACTCGGCTTCATTCCATTCTTGCTAGGCCTCTACTATATCTATACGCATTTCAAACCACATTACGATAGCGTCTTGATCGAATCCAACTAGGAACAATACTTGGTTTGATTCATCTGGCATTAGGAATGGACTGGTTACTACAAGAAAGTGTACGCTTCTCCTATGGATTTAGTATAGTATCAATAGGTAGCATTATTGGGTAGTTTGGTAATTCTCCCAACAGGCGATGGAAAACAAGGTGCAATCAAGGAATGCAACAGATCGGTATTGATCCAATTGGAGGACTTATTCTAGTAGTTTTCATCGGCACCTATATTGCGATTTCATCAGAGAAAGTTAATCGAACCGCCACTGCGCTCCTTGGAATGGGCATTGTCGGTGTCATCTTGTGGGCCACTGGTGTGGGAACCTTCAACTATGTGGTGGCACATATCGAATGGGACATTATACTATTCATCACTGCAATGATGATTATTGTGACCATTGCATCGAGTTCAGGAATGTTTCAATATCTAGCAATTGAGCTCACCCGGCCAACTCATGCGAACACACGACAACTCTACATAGCATTCTTGGCATTCGTTTTTGTCATCTCCCTCGCCTTAGATACAACATCTACCATACTGATAATGGCCCCGCTAACTATTGAGCTCTGTAAAAGTTTGGAGATAGATTTCCGCCCCTTTCTGATTTCTGAAGCAATAGTCTGTAATTTTGCTTCAATTCCTTCGATTGTTGGTGCGGTTCCTAATTTGGTAATAGCTGAGAAAACAGTTCTGGATCAGGGTCTCCTCTTCATATCCCTGATGCCTCTTGCTGTGATATTATTCCTTGTTTCACTTCCAATCCTGTTACGATACTTTGATGCCTATTTGGTTCCAGGGGAAGAAGAACTTGTTGACGAGATTTTACTGGTCGATCCAAAGTATATGATTCGCTCTCGGAAGGACTTCTATGCATCTATAATTGCCCTTCTGGTCTTGGTGATATCATTCACGGTGGGTCATAGTTATGGATTTCAACCAGCAATGATTGCTATTCTTGTTGCAGCTGCACTATTATTAGCATCTCGAGAGAAGGTTGATGACATCCTGCAGCGAGTGAACTGGGGAACTGTGTTCTTTCTCGTGGGTCTGTTTGGATTAGTCGCAGCACTAGCATTAACCGGCATTATCGATGCCTTAGCAGTTGCGGTTGGATCCCTGATAGGTGACAATGATATCTTAGCAATTGTATTCATGGTCTGGGTCCCAGGTTTGTTATCTGCAGTAATAGACAACATTCCTATCTCAGCAGTAGTTGCACCAATCGCAGTACAGTTCGCTGCAATTAGCCCTCTGCTACCAATCGCCCTCATTTTTGGAGTAAACATAGGTGGATTCATTCTCCCAATTGGTTCACCTGCAAATATTCTAGTATTGGCATTTGCAGAAAGTGAACGCAAGAGCATTAGCATGAAGGAGTTCGCACGAATTGCAACGCCTCTAGGCCTCTTGATGCTTGTCATCGGAACTGGCTGGCTTTTGTTACTAAACTGGCTTATGTCACTGATGGTCTAGGCCGTCCGTCTAGGTCTCATGCCGCCGGGAGGACGAACAAGAAACGAAACCGGACGCCCTAGTTTGTTACAACAGTAACACCAATAAACTACTCTAGAATGCTTTTGAAATTTGTGAAGCGTATCTAAACAATCAAATCGCTATAATGAGAAACCCTGTGAGAGTAGGAAACTATCAAAAAGGAATCCATTTCCTGAAAATCTTAGAGGATAGAAAATTGCCTAAACGTGCCCGATGTCCACACTGTGATCGTCTGTTTGACCGAAGAGTCTTAGATGATCATATCGTTAAATGCCGGGGTCGCTCAACTGGTCGTGAGAAGCGAGTCACTATGACGACTCGAAAGACATTGATTGTAGACGGAAATAATGTCGCGTATCATCTATCGTATAATGGAGTTCCCCGTGTAGAAAACTTGCTCAACGCACAGCATAGCCTAATTGCTTCAGGATATTGGCCAGTCATTGTTATATCCGCCGCATTGAAACATAAGATTGACCGACCAGAGGTGCTGAATCAAATAGAAAACTTAGTAGAGGCGCAAAGAGGCACCAATGATGACCTCCTCATCTTCAGTGAGGCACAGAAGCGAAAAGCAGACATTGTCAGCAATGATAGATTTCTGAACTGGCAAAAGAGCCACCCATGGGTAGCATCTCGGCTTCGAAGGTATCGACTGACACCAACTGGACTCATTCTTTCCTAACGCAATGGTTTTAATACCACATGAGGTGGCATCGCTGAAATCCGCTATGGCAAGGTGAAACAGGATGAAAGCGAAAGAACTACGTAAGAAGTACTTGGCGTTCTTCAAAGAGAAGAAACACGCTGTCATCACATCTTCCTCTTTGATGCCAGAGAACGATCCTACTGTACTCTTCACCTCTGCTGGTATGCATCCCCTAGTTCCATATCTTCTTGGAGAACCTCATCCAGAGGGGAATAGACTTGCTAATTGTCAGAAATGCGTAAGGACCACTGATATCGATGAAGTAGGTGACACAACGCATTTGACATTCTTTGAGATGCTAGGAAATTGGAGTCTAAACGACTACTGGAAGAAGGAAGCAATCACTTGGAGTTATGAGTTTCTCACATCTAAGAAATACCTTGGCTTTGATGTCGATAAGCTCTCAGTGACTGTATTTGCAGGTGATGAGGATGCACCTCGTGACGAAGAATCTGCAGAGGCTTGGAAGAGTCTAGGTATCCCTGAGGAGCGAATTTACTACCTTCCGAAGGATGACAATTGGTGGGGTCCCGCTGGAACAACTGGTCCGTGTGGTCCTGATACCGAGATGTTCATTGAAGTAGACGAGATTCCTCGTTGTGGTAACAACTGTAGACCAGGATGTTCATGCGGGCACTATGTTGAGGTATGGAATGACGTCTTCATGTACTATGACAAGAAAGAGGACGGCACCTATGTTGAGATGGAGCGAAGGAACATCGATACTGGAATGGGAGTCGAACGAACAACAGCAATGCTTCAGGGCGTCCCAACAGTCTTTGATACTGACCTATTCCTCCCGCTCATCAATCGCATCAAGGAGATGGCAAACATTGAGGAACCTGATGAGAAACAGACCCGTCTCCTTCGTGTAGTTGCAGATCATGTCAAGTCTGCTGTGATGATAATGGCTGATGATCGAAAGGTTGGACCATCCAATGTTGAAGCGGGCTACATTGTGCGACGTTTAATTCGAAAAGCAATTCATAGTGCAGACATTCTTAGTATCGAACAGGGTTTCATGAAAGAACTGGCTGATATTACAATTGAGATGTACAAAGATGTCTACGATGAAGTTGAACGAAACAAAGACTTCGTATATCAGAATCTTGCAGATGAAGAGAAGAAGTTCAGAAAGACTCTCAGTAAGGCCCTGAAAAAACTGCACAAGATACTAGATGAAACTGGAACGATAACCGGTGAGGATGGCTTTCTTCTGTTTACCAGCTTTGGTCTTCCTATCGAGATGACCCGAGAAATTGCTGTTGAGAATGGTATCGATGTGGATATGGAAGATTTCACAAAGCAGTTCGAGCATCACAGAGAGATTTCAAGAACTGCAACACAGGGCAAATTCAAGGGTGGGCTTGCTGATCACAGTGAGGAAATCACTCAATTTCACACTGCAACTCATCTTCTCCAGTCCGCACTCCGAAAAGTCCTTGGCAATGAAGTCACTCAGAATGGAAGTAACATTACTAAGGAGAGGCTTCGGTTTGACTTCACATTTGATAGGAAACTGACCCCAGAAGAGGTCAAGCAAGTTGAAGATCTTGTGAATGAAGTGATTGGAAAGGACCTAGCTGTTACACAGACCTTCATGCCTTACGATGAGGCGATTGGTAAGGGAGCTCTCGCATTCTTTAGAGAGAACTATGGCGAAACCGTTTCTGTTTATAGTGTGGGTGACTTCAGTATCGAGCTCTGTGGTGGCCCTCATGTTGAAACCACTGGAAAACTTGGGAAGTTCAGAATCGCCAAACAGAAGAAGATTGGCGCTGGAATCATGAGAATTCGAGCGGTTCTTGAATAGAGAAGGAGATAGATTACTCTCCTTTCCTATACTTTCTTGATCCAGTGATACCTCACACCTTTGTTTTCAAAACCTACAGACTCGTAAAGTCGATTAGCCCCTTCAGAAGCTGCTGCACCAAGTATGATTACAGCAATTGGATTGTATTTCTGAAGACGCTTAAGACACTCAAGGATGACTGCCTTAGCTAAGCCTTTCTTTCTATAGTCGGGATGAGTGCCTACAGGTTCTAGTTCGGCAATTTTACTGACATGATCAAACCGACCTGTGCAAAAGGCTGCTAAGTTGCCATCTGGATCAACCGCAACAACATCCAATTCAGCAATGTAAAAGGAAGCAGTACTATAAGTTTCGAGTAGATTCTTCCCCATATCCTTGATGTGGGTAAATACGGACATCTGTAATTTTCTGTATCTTTCCCATTCATCCATTATTACTGCGTTTCTTACAGAATATCCCTCGGGTAATTGATACTCAGGAATGGGCTTGTCAAATGGGTGCACCTGAGATACACCTTCAATACTTGATTTTTCGAATCCTATCTCCTCTAACATTGAAATTCGTTTAGTATCATGCTCCTCTACTACGAAGTAGTATTTGACCTCATCATCTGGACTCTTCTTTGTCTTCTTTCTCTGACCTTCAATCCAGAGGACTATCTCTCTCTCACTAGCGAGGTGATCTGGATGAATATGAATCCAACATTCACCTGATGGTTTCACGATTGATACAGCTACAATCTTTGATTGATATTCCCATATCTTGATGTACTCATCTTCTTCATCAAGGTATTCGGTTCCTCCTGGACCGAATTTTGTATTCTCAAACATTGGTGGTGCCCAGTTTCGATATAGTGGTCCTGCTTTCCAAGCTTCAAAGAGGAATTGGTTGACTGTTTCAAAGTCCTCGT
>DAOWDY010000074.1 GCA_030638785.1 Candidatus Thorarchaeota archaeon | reverse complement strand
ATCAATCCCACAGTGATGAACGGTCTTCGTTTTCTGAAATGATCTGAAAGATGGCCATTTACTATGATTCCAAGAACAAGAGACCCTCCAAGCAATGCGAAGAGAATTATCAAATCGATATCGCTGAATGAAAAGTGCTCTTCGATGATAGTTTCAACATTGGCCAGCATCAATCCGTAGAGTGCAATAATAGGTATGTATACTGGTAAAAGCCTCTGAATTTTCTTATCAGATGCAACCTTTTTTAGAAGCTCCCTAACACTGACATCTGTTCCAGTTTCGTGCTTTGTTTCTTTAATCACAGAAATCGCCACAAAACCACTAATCGCACATGCAACAGCGGCGAATAGTAGTAGAGGCATTGCTTCAAAACCAAACTGTAGAAAGAGGATTCCTAAACCGTATCCTCCTGCTAGACCCATTAGAGTGGACAGATCATAGTAACCCATGAGCCGGGCACGATTACCCTCTTCAGAACAATCAGCAATAATGGACAGTGTGGTAGTTACTTTAGCAGCAACAGCTACTCCGAAGAGAATTCCTAAGAATATAACGACAATTGCAATGAAATTCACTGCAAATAGAAAAGCCGTAATGGCTGTCATAAACAGGCTTGCCACAAGAATTGGTTTTCTTCCTATTTTGTCACTATACGATCCGAAGATGGATACAGTCGAGAGTTCAGCAAGTGGATACACAATAAGAACAGCTGCTGCTTCCCAGCCTTCAACAATTCCTCCTAAGTATGAATTGCTTTGAATAACTGCGATTGTCAAGTAGAAAGATGCTCGCATTATCAATGTAACAAAGTAAAGTGCAATCAGTGTCCATTTATGCTCAGACGCTCGAAGTCCCATTTTCTTTCTACTCCGTAGTTTCTTCGCTGCTGACATGACGGTTTATAAGCTCGTCTATCTGTAAGTGCTGTATGGCAGCGAGTCCTATTGTGGGCGATGTTTCGAAACTTGAGTTCGTTTACCTCGTCTTGTATAGACTTCGTTCTATGTCTGAGGAGGAGAAGAGGGACTGGATAAAGAAGTGGGCCGTTGCTAGAAACAAACTTCCGAAGGGAATAAAGATCATTACTGAGGCTGGAAATGCGTTCGGTACTGAATTCACTGGGTTCACGGTGTTTGAAGGTCCATTCTCGAAATTTGAAGAACTAGTAAATCTTCTGGAACTTCAATCTGAGGGATATATTGAGAGGACAAAAACAATCATTGGTACCAAGGGGCTTTTTTCTACCCCTTCTGAGATACAGCGGATACTTTCTAAGAGACCTATCGATTGAATCTTCGGAAAATCTAGTTGCCTCATAGACCCACTTTTTAGCCATCTCGAATCGAGCGAGGATTGTCAGAAAAGGAGAAACGGAAATGGAACCCTATCGAATCTCAAGGAAGACTGTTGTCATTCTTGTTATTACTGTGATAGCTGGTTTCGTTCTATACAATATTGCGCCTTCAGATATTCAGGCTGGAAATTACGATGCAACTCTCACTGTGGATTCAGTAGGCATTGATATCAATCATTCCTTCAATATCACAATCGTTGACTCTGGTTCTCCAGTCACGACAACCTATCAGTTGATTGGCGAATCTACGAATCTATCAGTGACATATACGTCAATTGTTTCTATTGGCCCAGGAACCACAGTTTCCTTCCAAATTACAGCGGTTGGCTTGGAGTGTTCTACTGATGATATCTCACTGCTACTCTCGAATGACCAGGGATTCGAGCAGTTGCTTCGACCAACAAAGCAGGCTGGACAAACTTTCCACATTGACTACCAACCCCTTGTGAATTCTCAAGCAGCTTTGATGATTCTTGCTGTTGTTGCCATTCTCTGGTTCTCTGAGGGAATTAGCCTCGTTGCCACCTCTATCCTGATACCAGTCTTGATTGTACTCACGGAAATTGCAGCTCCTAGAACAGCGTTCGCTCCATTCTTTGATCCAGCTGTCGTGCTGATATTTGGAGGATTTCTTATTGGCCGTGCTCTGAGTAAGTATGAGCTTGACAAGCGTCTTGCATTGATGATCCTTTCAAAGAGTTCTGGGTCAGGTTCAGGTCTCCTGATAACGGTCATGTCCGTTACAGCCTTTCTCTCAATGTGGATTAGTAATACTGCATCTGCTGCGATAATGATTCCAATTGCTATTGCAGTAATTTCTAGAATTCGCAGTGGCGAAACGAGGAGCAAGTATGGCAAGGCTTTGGTATTGGGCGTGGCTTACTCTGCAACTATCGGTGGTGTAGCAAGCTTGGTTGGATCTCCACCCAACCCTCTTGCGGCAACCTACATCAACTCATTTCTTGGGACTGAATTTACTTTCATGTCCTGGATACCTTTTGGATTGCCTGTAGTTCTAATCATGTTGCCCATAATTTGGCAATGGCTTATGTTCCGATTCAAGCTACCTCGTGATGTAGAAGAGATGAGTGAACTCAAAGAGGTTTCAGAGCGTGAGTATCTCAAACTTGGACCGATGAATGCGCAACAGAAGCTGGTTGTTGTTGTATTCGTAACAGTTGTAGCACTATGGTTAACGGAAGGAGTCCATGGGATATCGAGCTCTATTGTTGCCGTGATGGGTGGCCTCTCCCTATTGGGTCTCCGTCTTCTTGATGAAAAGGACGTATCATCCGAGATTAACTGGTCTTCATTGCTGATATTAGGTAGTGGTATCGCTCTTGGAAATGCCATGATTTCAACAGGACTATCTTCATTCCTTGCCTTCCAAATGACTGCCCTAGGAGTTCTTCCTGCAATGCTGGTTGTAGTCGTTGTTGGAGGTATTGCAGTGCTTCTAACGATGGTTGCGTCGAATACAGGTGCCGCTGTTATTCTGATTCCTATTGCAATACCTCTTGCTGTTGGTTTAGGAATTGATCCAATGTTGTTGATTATGGTCATCGCGATTGGCGTATCTATGGACTTTGCACTACCAACAGGTACTCCTCCATCGACAATTGCCTATAGTACTGGAGAAGTAGAGATGGACGAGATGATAACTACAGGATTAGTACTAGATCTAATTGCTGTTCTCGTGCTTACAATTGTCGTTGTTTGGCTCTGGTCTATGTTGGGATTAGTGATTTTGTAATGTTCATGCCCATCACGACAGCTTTAAATCAACGGAATGAAGGACAGCCTTGGAGCTGAAGAATAATGAGCTGGGTTACAAAGATTGTTCAGGACGAAACAGATGATTTCGTCCATGCCAGGCTTGTGAAGTATGGAATAGGAAAACACCCCGGTCCTCGAGTTTTGCTCAAATTTAGCAAAGCAAGGATAGCTTTCAAAGCTGATTTGGATATGGAGAAGGTGTTCATTAGAGCATATCTTAACAATGTCCCATCTGGAATTCAGCAGATCAAGGGTTTAGTTGTCACCTACGAAGATAATCGGGATAAGACCAAGGATCTCACAATGCCTGTTATGTGGAAAGTATCCAAAGGCAAAGGTGCGACCACTTTCAAAGCCAAGCTCAATGAAGCCGCTCCACTAGATGACATCAAACAACTTGTTAGCTTGGATACTCCCACATCGTTCTTCCTGCTTTCGATGAACCCTTCAAGTGGCGGTGTTTGGAAGATTACTACCAAGACCTCATTTCCAAAGGGTCCAGCTGGAAAGGATGATGACGACGAAGGAGCGAAGGAGAAGGACCCCGTCTTCACAAAGGGTGCACTAGAAAACACTCCTGAAGTCTACGAATCTCTTGCTAATGATCTCTTCCCGGAAATGAAGGATAAAGTTAGCCCGAAGACTAAGAAGGTCTACCTTAAACACATCCTCCACATTGATGACATCGAGATACCTGATGACCCTAACCTTTCGTTTAGTGAGAAGCGCAAACTTGCAAAGAAAAAGGGACGTCTAGTTCGCAAGGTCACAATAGATGATGAAACATTCGAGCAAGTGTACGATTTCCTCGCTTGATATGCTTTATAGCATAATTCTTGTACGACCGTGATGTTTAAATGACCAACGGAGTGCGCGACATAGAACTCCCTCTTGAGGTTGAAAAATAATGCTCCAGCTAACAGTCGAATCATCTTTCCAATACTTTGCTATTGCCTTCCTATTCTTCGGAATTCTAGCTATCGGTTGGTTAGCTGTTCATGTTGAACATGCTCGTCATTTTTCAAGATTCAAAGTCATCTTTGCACTTTTTCTAGGTGCGCTCTTCCTCGGATTTGGAATTCATTTCCTACTTCTTGCTGCTGGAATATAATTGGTTGCTGAAAACCAATACACACGCATATGATTGATATTGGCCAAGTCGAAGAAAGGCCTGTAGCTACATGTCATGTACTAGTCGACTTGCGGTTTGAGGAATTCACTCTTGTTATTAGATCCTGATCTTGAAAAAATGGCAGTTCAGAGCAGACAGAAGCTTGTGCAGGAATTTGCTGATAAACATGCGAATCTCCGTGAGCGAGTTCGACGTGTTTCTGTGGATGCTGCAAGAGAGATTTCAGATGAAATGAATTGTCCTCTTCAAGTCGCTATGGTTGCCTACCTCCTGGATATGGACGGTATCACAACAAGAAGAAAGGCTGTACAATTACTCACTGCCGAGCTTCATCGTCGTGAGTCAATTGGTGAAGGAGTACCCAATCTTCCTGGAAATGTTCAGGAGTTTGCTGTTGATGAAGGTCGATGGATAAATTACATCTACGGGAGCTTCACTAGAGAATTTGAACTGAAGGTTAGAGAACTTGCCAATCTGGAGAGCGTCCTAGATGAAAACGATCTTCCTGTTGAGAAGGCGATTTCACTAATGAACGCCAGGATTAAGATGGCAGAAGCTTTCGTGTTGCCCGTAGTTCAGGCATGGTTCAAAGATCACAATAAGGGGACTAGTGATGATCTTCTGCTATTCCTAGGACCTCCGGTTACAGGTTGGCGGGAGAAAACAATCCGTGGAAAACTTCGTCGAATGAAAAAGAGAAATCAGGCACTATTCAGGAAGCTATGCTATGTCATCTCAGCTGCTTCCGATTCAATGACCATGGATCTCTACACAGGACGAGTAGACACCCTAGTAGAAGAACTTGACGCAGAAATCAAAGATCTTAGCGAACGTGCCGTCGCACACTTGATTCTTCATATGGCTCCGAGACCAATTGGAGCTAGAGGTGACCGCTCTCGATTCGTTGAGGTTGGTACTGCATCAACCCGTGGAAATAAAGCAGAACCTGATATGACCTCCCCCTTTGATTTTCTGGAACGTGATATCCGTCTTGCTCGACGAAGAGACGGGGAGGATAGAGACAATTACATCAAAGAACGTATCTCACGAGTATTAAGAGTTCTAAAGTATCAAGGAAACGATCCCATATCGAGTGTTGAGCAGTGCGCTTCTGAGGTTATGGAGCGATTTAAACTCGATATAATCAATCTAGATGAAGAGATCGACAATCTGAAGCAAGGATTTGCTGATGTATCACCTGACGAGTATGATGCCCATGCAACAATATTGGTTCATCAATTCGTTGACTCCCATGTCTTTACAGGAAGAACTCAATCATGATGAATCACACTCCTCTCTATTGGCTCCTAGATCTCGAAGCATATGACTATGATATAGGTGTCTTAAAGGATGCAGAAATTTCGGGGCGTATCTTAATCCTTTCACATCAGCTCTGGTCAATACTGCGGGAGGATAAGGTGTATTCGATTCTCATTGGTCCTGGTTACTTCAGAGGAATTGCGGAGAGTGGAAACAGACGAATAGAAATCAAAGAGTACCTATCTGCTTTGATGTTTGATCCAACTATTCTCAGATATGACGAACCTATACCTCTTGTTGACGTCATCAAGCCAGAGGTTATCGATCCGCTGGGTGCTACGAAGAAAGAGGAGATTATGACAATCATTAGTAACTTGGTCGTGGAGAAAGGCAATATCCTTGCTGAAGACCCTGTTGCCTCGGTGAAAGCCCGAGGTACTATACCTAGAACCGCTCATTATACTGATGTCATGAAGAAGATTCAAGTTTCACACATATCAGGTGTGCAACGAGCCCGTTTCATTCTTGGTGGTACAAATCGACCACTATATGGTCCATTAGTAGAATGGTACAATAAGAGAAGATATGCAAACTTCGAACGACCAAAGATTATGAGCCTTCCATTCACCTGTTTCGCTCAAGCATCCGACATAGAGATTCTTTCTGACTGGATGATTGTTGAGAAAGCAGGGATGGGTGGAATCGGTGCTGAGGCATTTCGTTCTGAATATGAACAGGTTCTTGCTAATATCACCAAGAACGAAGAGTCATACATCTTTGAGCTTTGAGCAAACCACAACAGTCATTGCTACTTACATTTTCTCAGGAAATGAGGTCATCTATTGGAAATAGCTGATGCGGACATTCAGAGGATATTAGCTAAACCATATTCCATTGTCATACGTGAAGGACGACAAGAGATGACTACTAGGCTCGAGATTATGTCTGATGTTCTGCTAGATCGACAACGTGCAAAGATTGCTGGTATGGTAGAGTATGGTCACAAGACAAGTGGATTATTAGAGATAAGACGGGCTTGGTTTGTAAAATATAACAAACCCATTTACTACCAACCTAAGGAATTTCATGAGATTCTTAGAAAAGCAAAATTCATCATAATCCCTCGGAACCAAAAACCTATCTTCATTGATGAACTCAAGGACATGCTTTCCCGGCTCCAAGTTACAAAGCCCAGTATTGTGCCAGTCTGTGAACACTGTATCCGTGATAATCGATTGACCGTTTTATCGAAACGTAATGCTGTGAAGGTATCAGATACACAAGTTCTCTGTGGCTCTTGTTCCAAAGTTGACTTGAAGACTGACCTAAAGAGCTTGGGAATTAAAATGTCTAAAGCCATGATGCATCACGTCGAAAAACAATTACTACGTGTGAAATCGGTACCACGCGTACTTGAGCTCTTGACTCCTGGATTTGACCCAACCCGCGATCCTGAATTAACATTGATTGACACACTAGCTACCGGGGATCAGCTTGGAGGAAAGAAAATAGAATCATTAAACATTCCCGAAGACTTTCGGAAAGTCTTGCTAGACGAAGGACTAGAAACCCTTCTCCCAGTTCAAGAAATGGTTCTGAAACAAGGACTCTTGGATGGTAAGAGTTTGCTCATAGTATCGTCTACCTCCTCTGGAAAGACGCTTATTGGTGAACTGGCAGGGATTCCTCGTGCAATGAAGGGCGAGAAGATGGTGTATCTCTCACCCTTAGTTGCTCTCACAAACGAGAAGTACGGAGTATTCAGAAAGCGCTACAAGAAACTTGGTCTGCGCACTGGTATCAAAGTGGGCATGTCGAGGCTATACGTTGGGGATGAGGCAAAGCCAGTTGTTGATACGGATATACGTAAGGCGGATATTATCTGCGCAACCTATGAGGCACTTGATCTGATTTTCCGATCAGGTGAAACAAAGGCTCTCGGAAAGATTGGAACAATCATCGTTGACGAAATCCAGAACTTAGCTGATGAAGAGAGAGGGCCTGAGTTGGATGGTCTTCTGGCTAGGATGAGATTCCACGCACCCAATGCACAGGTTCTTGCATTGTCAGCAACTGTTGGCTCTCCTGAGAATCTAGCAAAGGAATTGAAACTCATACTAGTGAATTATACTGGTCGTCCTGTACCTTTGGAACGGCATCTTGTATTTGCACGCAGCGATGAGGATAAGCGGCATCTCATTAGAAGATTAGTCAAAGACGAGTTCCGCAGAACTAGTAGTTGGGGAAATCGAGGACAATCAATCATCTTCACATTTTCAAGACGACGTGCCCATTCACTAAGTGAATGGTTGAAAGAACATGGTGTTAGGAGTGTGATTTATCATGGTGGTTTATCATATGGTAATCGTCGTCGTATTGAGAGATCCTTCTCGAAGCAGAGATATGAGTGCATAGTTACTACTGCTGCTCTCGGTGCAGGAGTGGACCTCCCTGCGTCCCAGGTAATCTTTGAAACCCTTGCTATGGGTGCAGATTGGATTTCAACTGCTGAATTTGAGCAGATGTTAGGACGAGCTGGACGCCTTGGAAAACACGATAGAGGTAGAGCATACCTTCTAGTTCAACCTGACCGGAAATATCATGGCGGCCAGGACAAGAACGAGGATGAAATTGCTGCACACCTACTCGTGGGCGATATTGAGGATGTTGAGCCCTTTGCAGATCGTGAGCATAGTGCTGAACAGATACTTGCTACTATATGCTCCACTGGATTGGTCGAACTCAAATCCGTGGCGAGAGCTTACATGAAGATGCTATCGGTTTCAGTCCCACCATCTGATGCTTTGAAGTACCTTGTGAAGCGGCATATGATACGCGTACGCGAAGGAGGCGCACACCCGACAGAGTTAGGGAGAGCAACATCATTGTCTTTCCTCACACCCTCTGAAGGATTCACTGTTGCCAAGATGTCTGGCAAACAAGATGTCTTAGATATTGCAATCAAGCTAGATACTTTTGAGAATGTGTATCTTACAAATCGTTTACAGGGCGAGGTCAATACCGCATTCAAGACTCACATGCCAACTCGTTTATTTTCGGGAATCTTCTCTGATCTTGGAAATCTTCAAAATCCAAGGAGTGGTGCATCAAGACTTCCAAAATGGGTCTTTGGAGTATTCTCTCGTTGGACAACTGATTTCTTCAATTGCGGTTGCAGTCT
>DAOWDY010000241.1 GCA_030638785.1 Candidatus Thorarchaeota archaeon | reverse complement strand
TGGAGCATTTCTACCAAGTTTCCACTTCAAACCAGCTGGAAATCCTGCTCCACCCCTACCTCGAAGTCCCGACTTGAATACTTCATCAACGACCTCTTCAGGAGTCATCTCCTTCAGACTACGTTCAAATCCCTTGTAACCGCCCTCAGCTATATAATCGTCAATACTGCTTGGATCAATATGTCCTGAATTCTTCAATACAACTCTGTGTTGTTTAGAATAGAATGGAATATCCCTGTAATGTGAAATCCTCTCACCCGTTGGAGACTCATAGAATAACACCTCAACAGGACTACCGTTTTTGAAATGAGATTCGACAATTTTTTCGATATCATCAGGTTTCACTTGACAATAGAATAGCCCTTCAGGTTCGACAGCAATCACAGGTCCCTGCTCACAGAGTCCATGACAGCCAATTCTCTTAATCTCGACCTTCTCTCTGAGTTTGTGTTTCTTGACCTGGTCTTTTAGATTATCAAACAATGCATCAGACTTGGAAGACTCGCAACCAGTCCCGAGACAGACAAGAACCTCGATCTTATTAGTTTCAGCCACACTAATCACTTCTCTTTCTGAACCTTATCTAGAAGTCGTTTGAGTAACCTCTGTGTCATCCTACCGTGAACATCCTCATCCAGAACCACTGCGGGAGCTAAAGCACATGCTCCAACGCAAGCAACTCTTTCCAAACTGAATTTACCGTCTGGAGTGGTTTCACCAGAGTCTATGCTAAGTTTCTCTTCAATTGTATCAAGGAGCTTCTCTCCTCCACCAACATGACATGCCGTACCGAGACATACCTTTATCTCATGCTTGCCAGGAGGGTTCTGTCTAAAGTGATTATAGAAGGTCGTTACACCATAGATTTCCTGCTTGCTTATCTTGAGCTTTTCAGCGAGCCAGTCAACAGCCTCACTGGGAATATACCCAAATTGCTCCTGAATCTCTTGGAGCATTGGGACCACTCGATGTTGTAACAACTCTGTAGAGGAAGGTTCGAGCATGGGACCGTTCGACAAATATGTGTCATAAAAGCATTGTGAAACGTAGGAATAGTTCAAGGTAGGATAATGAAATAACACCAAACAAACTAGGGGAGTCCACTTCTAAAATCTCGCAAGAAATATTCAGCTCGCTAGCAATACTCCGAATATCGGTTACTGAGTATGTGGTCGCGACGAAACCATCCTCGCAGACGATTGTCCCTCTTTTTGTCTTTTTCCAATCAACTCTAGATAGGATTGAGAGACACTTGGCGCCCGCGGATTGAGGTTATGATAAAAGTTTAGGGACCATGAAAATAAGTACGTTGGACTTCTGAAACAACTAAACCAGGTAGTTCTTTGATTGACACAACAGGAATAACAACTCCTCCAACCTTCGTCAAAGCCTTTCCCGCCTTGGTAGTCTTTCCTTTTCTTGCACCAATATGAAAGATGAAGATCTTATGGCCTTTCCTTGAAAGTTGACTAACCGTTCTTACAAAGGGACTCCAGTTTGAAACTCCTGCGTCCGTGATGATGACTGTCATAACCTCCGTGCCTGCTTCTTCACATGTCTGCTTGATTTGTGTCACAGGCATTACAGTTCCTCCACCCTGATAAGCCATCAATGTGTCCTCAATTTCAGCTCGATTGCGGGTCCACTTATTGGTGATAATGTTCCCTGAGAAATTAATTGCAGCAACTCTACAACCTCTTCTGAGCGCTGTGTCCATCGCAGCTAATGAAGATACTAGTGCAACATGATAGGGGCCCTGAATATTCTTTGGACCCATCTTGTAGGTCATTGACCCACTTGAATCAAGGACAACAAGCAAATCAGGAAGTTCATCTTGTTGACTATAGCCATAGTAGACGGATTTCATCCAACGTCTTGTTGACATGTTGGGAACAAGAATAGGAAATGCTTGAAGAGACTGAACAATATCTAGTTCTTCAATAGGGTCTCCGAGTCTCCAAGCCTCTGTTGCAAGAGGCGTCGCTCCAACTGAATGTTGGTGTCTGACCTGGAAACGCAAGAGCCCTCTTACTTTGGCACGATACCAAAACCGAACCCAATCATTGCTACCTGTACCTCCGCTATAGAGAACGTAGACAGCCTCCAAGTCTTTGAGACTACCTCCGCGTTCTTCCACTTCGATAGCAAGGCGTTCCATGATTTCATCAGGATTTTCAATGGAATCTCGATCTGCACATTTCCGAGCTCTGTCACCATTACGGTCCTCAACCGGGCTACCCATGATTCCATCAAGGTCTCTCGGAATTGAGAGAGCCTCCCCTGATTCACCTCCTCCATCACTATTACCCGAGGAGGATGTCATCTCCATTCCACCCATGTCTTCCTCATCTTCAGGCAACCACTTTGCAACAATCTTTGCAATATCTTCAGTTGCCTTCGGCCACTTTCTCTCGTCAATCATGTACTTCTTTGCAACCTCAACTATCTCTCTGGCAGCATCAATCGTTTGCACATCAATATTCACACTATGAGGAACTGGGAATCCCCACATGAAACGATAGGATGCCACGACAAGTTGCCAAAGGGGACTATGGTCGCGTGTTCGCAGTGCAGAATCATGAATTGATGTATTTATTCGGGAATGGCTCAGAGTTGGAAAGCGTTTCAGAAGACCAGAATCAACAACAAGATCTGCAAAAATGTTACAGACAAACATTGCAACTGAATCTGACAGGTGTTTACGGGCTGCCGCAAACATCATTCCATTTGTTACTCCATCAAAAGGACAGACCAAGTAATGTTGAATCTCGTGATGGCACACAGAACGCAGGTAGGGCTCGGCGTCATTTGGATCCAAATTAATAGGTACTCCAGCAGTATTGAGATGCACAGTCCAATCGTTGGAGTCAATGTAGAAATAGGAAGACGTGTCTTCTTTGTATTCTATGACAGGATCAGGAAGAGGAGGGTGATAGAAATCTGATATCGCCTGACTCCAAGCCCGTTGAGCTGCGATATCTAGACTATCACTCCTTGACAATATTTATCCCTCATGTTTTCTCGAGAGTCTTTTCTATCT
>DAOWDY010000022.1 GCA_030638785.1 Candidatus Thorarchaeota archaeon | reverse complement strand
TGCTACTCATATGATCAAGACATTCTCACTGGTTTACCCTACATGATTGAAGATGGCAACCTCGTTAAGGTTGAACCCAAAGTCGATGAAGCAGTTCTTGCAGAGTTCAAAAAGACCTTTGGGGATGAAGAGGATATAGAACGAGTTATTGATCGCTTTGCTCCTATGTTCTTTACTGAGGTTCCAGACATCCGTCGATTGGCAATCGACATAGAGGTATACGCCCCGGTTCAGAATAGAATTCCTGACCCCTCCCATGCAAAGCAACCAGTTACCGCTATTAGTTTGGTTGACAATGAGTCGTTCAACAAGTGCTTTGTTCTCCGTAGAGATGGTCATCCTGAAGGTGCCAAGGGAAAGGATTATCCTAAGGAGCTTGACCCAGTCTTTTTTGATAATGAAGCCGAGATGTTGATGCAGGCGTTCAGAGTCATGGACAGTTATCCTATTGTGCTCTCTTTTGTTGGTGATTCATTCGACTTGAATTATCTCTACCATCGCGCTGAACGACTGAAGGTGGATTTGAACCGTTATTGTCCGATACGAATTCCCAGGAGTTCCCGTCAAGGTCAAGAGATTGCTTTTCTCAAGGGCGGGATTCACATAGACCTTTACAAGTTCTTGAAAAATCCATCAATCCGCCTCTACGCGCTCTCAGGAGCATATGAACGAAGTAGCTTGGAGGCCATTGGTCAAGGACTTCTCGGCATCGGAAAATTGGAACTGAGTACCAGCATCAACGACCTTCCATACTATGAACTTGCACATTACTGTTGGTTAGATTCAAAGATAACTATGCAAATAACTCAGTATGATGAGAATCTGGTCTTGCGACTCATCATCCTCCTAATGCGTATTTCACGGCTATCGATGGAGGATGTCACTCGATTTGGAATCTCCAGCTGGATACAATCACTGTTTCGTCAGGAGCATAGATCACGAGATATACTGATTCCTCAGCAACACGAGATTGAACTACTCAAATCAAGCACTGCTCAAACTGCTGCTATGATAAAAGACAAAGCATTCAAAGGAGCTATTGTCATCGATCCTGTTCCAGGCGTTCATTTCAAAGCAACCGTGCTTGACTTTGCTAGTCTATATCCAACAATTATGAAGACTCACAATATTAGCTATGAAACTGTTGACTGTCCTCATGAAGTCTGCAAGAACGCTACTGACAATCGAGTTCCTGAAACGGATCACTGGACTTGTACCATCAATCGAGGAATGATTAGTGAAACAATTGGGTTCTTCAGAGATACACGAGTGAATTGGTTCAAGGGTAAGAGTAAGGACAAAAATCTAGATGAACAAACCCGAAATTGGTATACAGTCGTCGAGAAAGCTCTGAAGGTTTTCGTAAACGCATCTTATGGGGTCACAGGAGCTCAGCACTTCGAGCTTTTCTGTATGCCTGCTGCAGAGAGCGTAACAGCGTACGGTAGAGATGCTATAATTCGCACAAAAGAAAAAGCTGAATCACTGGGCATTCGTGTTCTATATGGCGATACTGACTCGGTTTTTCTTGATCATCCTTCAAAAGAGCAACAGGAAGAGATGATTGAATGGTCGCGGAAAGAGCTTGGTATTGATCTTGAGGTAGAAAAGACGTACAAATATGTAGCACTCTCAGATAGAAAGAAGAACTACATCGGTGTCTATGATTCAGGATATGTTGAGGTAAAAGGTTTAAGCGGCAAGAAAAGGAATACTCCCCTCTTTGTTCAAAAAGCATTCCAAGCTATGCTTGATGTTCTAGCTAAGGTTGACACTCCCGAGGGCTTCGAATCAGCTCGAGACGAAATTAGAGCGATTGTGTATAATGTAATAGATAGATTGGAAGGAAAAGCTGAGGAATACACCCCTGATGAGCTTGCCTTTCGAATTCAAATAACTAAGAAATTGGATAGTTATGGTGTTAAACCACAACATGTTCGCGCTGCACTAATGCTTAACGAAGACACTCCTGTAGGTACTATAATCGAGTTTATTAAAACAAAGGATGAAGAAGGCGTGCTTCCGGTCCAAATGGCAAAAACCCAGGCGTACTGGATTGACAAGGAAAAATACATTGACACACTCAAGTCAGTATTTGGACAGGTATTGGATGCAGTCGGACTAGACTTTGAGGGTCTGATGGGTTTCACAACCCTTGACCAGTTCTTTTAGTGTTAAGGAGTCTAACGAAGAAACCCTTTTAGCGAACGCTGAACATTCGGCTAATTAATATCCTTGAAGTTTACAACCACAAACGGGGCTCCATTCCATGGTAAATTATCGCGAGTTCTTCATGCAAAAAATGATCATCCTACTCAAACCCGAGGATGTTGAAATGTCCGCCAAAGAATTCCTCTCTACTTATGCATCCTATATGGATGGTGTGGGGATGGTGGGCAAAGCACCTACAGGATATGCTAACTATCCCAGTCGAACAGCACCGGTCGAGGAACCGCATGTCCAATTCTTTGAAGAGTGGGTGGAGTTGACTCATGCTCTTGAAATCAAATCTGTCATTGGGATGGACATGTATACTGACACTTGGTTTTCTCGTGATCCCAAGTACCAAACTATGACAACCACCGGTCAAATAATGGAGCATCAGATCTGTCCAAATCGACCTGAGTTTTGGGAATACAGTGCCGAAGTTGTGAAGGAAATTGGCTCCTATCCCATTGAAGAAATCCTCTTGTTTGGAACCGGATTTATTCGTGATCACTTCTGCCTTTGTGAGAGATGTCGTGCTGATTTTGCACCTTTGGTTGACCAAGAACCAAACAGGCTCACATATGCATACATTACAGAAAATCCTGCATACCACGAGAAGTGGCATCAATGGAGAAGCAAACGGGTCCACGAAGGACTCACAGTCATTCAAGCTGCCGCACGTGAGGCTGATGAGGCAACGGAACGAGAAGAACCACTCAAGGTTGCAGTTGAAGTACTTCTTGATCCCGAATCTGGTCTTTCTGAAGGTGGAAAGAAAGAGTATGGTTATGATTACGCAAAGATTGGAGAGATTACTGGTAATGTACTAATCAATCTCTTCCCATGGTCACCTATTCTCCCCGAAAAGGGTACTAAAGACTACACTGACCTCGTCGAATCACTCTATTTC
>DAOWDY010000196.1 GCA_030638785.1 Candidatus Thorarchaeota archaeon | reverse complement strand
GTCACTGATTGGATGACACAGAGATTAGCTCCTAGAAAGACTCGGAACTCTGTTCGGTTTCTGACTGGGCTCATGGCAGGAGTTGGACTATCGATTGTCTTCTTGCTTGCAGATCTTCTTTACATGCTTCTCACGCTGGGAATAATGGTAGCCTCAGTAGGACTTGTTGGGCTCCTGGAGAATCGTCTTAAAGATGTAAGTCAACTCTATGACGACGAAATCGTTGATGTTGATGACACTGAAAAAGATGATACGGATGTATCAGAAGACTAGGACATCCCCCTAACCCAAGCAAAATGTTTTAACACAGACGTGTTTAGGCCAGTTTTGGTGAACATATTGATCCCCTTTGCTAAGCCTATAATCGATGATGAGGAATTTGATGCAGTCAAAGCAGTCCTTGAATCTGGGATGCTTGCAGAAGGCAAAGTATCTAGAGAATTGGAAAAGGAGTATGCAACTTTTGTTGGCAGTAAGTTTGCTACAGTGACCTCCAATGGGACAACAGCGCTAAGCACTGCACTTGATGCAATGGGTGTTAAACCCGGAGATGAAGTGATAACATCACCATTCACTTTCATCGCTTCAGCCAACTCCATAGCCATGGTAGGTGCGGTTCCAATATTCATTGATGTCGATCCTGATACATACAACATGGACCCCAATCTAATTGAGGGCGCAATAACTGAGAAAACAACAGCGATTATGCCCGTTCATATATTCGGATTGCCAAGCGACATGAATAGAATCATGGAAATTGCACAGAAGCACGATCTACAGGTCATCGAGGATGCATGTCAAGCTCATGGGGCAAAGGTGGGGAACCAGATTGTTGGTTCAATAGGACATACAGCTGCGTTCTCATTTTATGCAACGAAGAACATGATGACTGGAGAAGGGGGCATGATCACCACAAACGATGAAGAGATCATGGATCGCGCACTAATGATCAAGAACCATGGTCGTGGCAAACAGGGAGGCTATAGCCATTTCCAGATTGGATACAATAACAGAATGATGGATATTGTGTCGGCACTTGGACGCGTTCAGCTCAAGCGACTTCCGAAGGTCACAGAGATTCGTAGAAAGAATGCAGAACGATACAACAAGCTGTTCTCAGAGTTCGATGAAGTAACTCCGCAGGCTGAACCAGAGGGACTGCAGTCTTCATATCATGTCTATGCACCCAAGATTAAATCTGATAAAATTAGTAGGGACGATCTAATCAAAGAGTTTCGAGAGAGAGATGTTGGAGCAAGAACTGTGTATGCACTTCCGTGCCACAAGCAGGATACCTACATCAACATTCAGAACTGGAGATGGGCAAAGTTTGTGAACTATCCAGACTACTCAAACATCAGCCTACCTCACTCTGAAGAAGTTGGAGGGTCACATTTCGATATACCAGTTCACCCAAGCTTAACTGATGACCAGATTAACATTATCGAGAATGCAGTTCGTGAAATTCTCTCCTAGATATCTTTGAAAAAATGTGGAAGTACAGAACGTAGATCCTTTGAATGGATTGTGAGTGAGGCAACCTCACTCACTAATTCTGATACAGGATTGAAAGCAATACTAAGTTTACATCTTCGAAAGAGATCAATATCATTCTCTCCATTTCCTATAGCTGCAAGATTCTCCCTAGAGAATCCCCGTTCTGATAGATACTTGAGCGCGGTTTCAGCCTTTTGTGGTCCACCCATGGCATAACTCACAGTTCCATCATGTTTGCCATCCTTTTCTCCCAGGATGTTAGAAAATGCGAAATCCAATTCTAGCCGTTTCACTAATGGTATTAAGAAATATTGACTCACACCACTGCTGATGCATCCAACTTCGTATCCCCAATCTTTTAGATTTGATACAGTTTCTTCTGCTCCACTCATCAAAGGCATATCTTTGATGATATGATCAAGGGTTCCATCGACAGGGACACCGGTCCAAATCTTTGCAACCTCAATAATTGAATCTTCATTAGATCGTTGGAGTTCAATGTTTTCCTCAATGATTCGAAAAAATTCCTGCTCAAGTCCAAGTTCTTTTGCCACAGGATAAGTAGCACTTTTTCCATCATATAGAACTCCATCTAAATCAAAAGATATTACCTTAAGGTCATAATCCATGTCTTTGCACGTCCAGATAGAGCTACATCAGGGTACTGAGTCAGGGAGTAATTGAAGCTTCCTAACAAGAGAAAACATCATATCAGGTGATATAACACGAAGGAGTACGATGAAGTCTCTTTCAAATGTGAAACCTGGAGCACCTAGAAAAGAACAGCTCAGCCCAGTAATTGACTTGGATAGCGTTGACTTCGCGGTTGGCAGAACTCAGAGGAATATTCTGAATAAACTACTAGTGATTTGTGGGAGAGTAGGAGAAGAGAATGTTACCGCGTATGAAGAGAAGGCAAAGGAGATTGATGCTGACTTCATTGTTGAAAAAAGAAATTCATGGGTGTTCACATCCCGTACTATTCAAGAAAGCTACGACTCCAATCGGCACAAGGGGATTCTGTTAATCGGAACTAACAAGGAATTACCAGGTACTCAGATTAGCTATCAAGGAAGTTATGCATATACTGATTGGTTCTTCCAAGATGTTGATGGCGATAACATCCCTGATGTGCCTGTTGGGAGAATCTATGGTCCTCAAAGAACAGTTCTCTATCATATGGACCCTAACATAATTGATAGTAACATTGCCATAATCTTTGATAGTCAACCGGGTCGGTCGAGTAGACACATTGAGAGCTTGATGAAACTCGGTTTCTCAGTGCAAGTCCTGAAACAATATTCTCAGGAATACGAAGGGATTCTAGGTTCAAGTGAGTTCATATTACAATTCTCAGATGGAGTATTCACGTCCCGAATACATGGCACACCGGAGAAGTGGGCATCACATAACTCCGATATCCTGACCAGCTCTCAAACCAAAGATATCCATTTCAAAGGATATCCAGTAGTGTTTTCAGAAGCATGTAGTACGGCTCAAGAAGGGCCGCTCTTGACTGCATTCCTTAATCAAGGTGTTGCATACATTGGTGCTACACTCGATACTCTCAACAATATAGAATCCTTTGATAACTGGAAACAATGCGCGTATGCAGATGGGTGGAAGTTCGGATTCTTAGACCTCTTAGATAGTCACGACTTGATTGGAGAGGTCAAGCTTGGAGTTGATAGAGGAATCACTGAAAACCTTGCAGAGGATGTTTCGAAGGAGATTGAGGCAATTAAGCTTGGCAAAGTATCTGAGATTCGAAGCGATGAAGCCGTGTCAACTATTGAATGGGTACTTTTTGGAAATCCTTTGCGAAGAACTACGGTTGGTCCGAATGCAGATTTCACTCCAGGAAACATCATTGTAGATACTTAGAACTCTACCTCAAGAACTGTCTACCGAGATAGCCGCCGATAAATCCCCCAACTAATCCGATTAAACTCAAGATGAGGCCTGATATGACAAACAAAGTGTAAATCCAGGGAAGCATCACAGTTAGTTCTGAAGCAAGAATCTGACCAATTGAAATCTGATTGTCTATGTAAGCAGGCACAGCTACGAGTAGCATTGGCAGGAATGAAAAGAGCGAACCAAGAAATGAAAAAAGAGCACCTTCTTTTGGTCTTGATACAAGAAAGCCCACAATCATCCCAGACACAAGCGGTGTGAATATATCAAGCAGGAAATAGAGACCAACATTGAGCATAGCTGCGGCAACGATCAGTGCGACAATGCGACCTCTTCGAATTGGAACTTTTGGGAGCTGCATTTCTGTCAGTGTTCACACCAAGAGGTTCGTAAAACACATTCAATTTAACAATGACTATTGAGCAGTATCCATAACATAGGACATCATTGATATTGAATCCAAACATTGACGGAGAGAGGTTCAAGACAACGATGCCCCAAAAGTTGAAGGTACCCGAATCTTACAATCTTCTATCGTCAATTCACTCGTGGATTTTACCAGATGTTCAACCAGTACCCGAGATGACTTCAGGTGGTACCTTCTCAAGAAGCTTCACCATCAATGGTACTAGAGTTCCTCTAAAGATACAACAGTGTGAATCAGGTGAACCTCTCGAAATCGAATGCACAACAAAAGAGATTTCAAAAAGGGACATAACAAGGAAAATGACACGCACACTGAATCTGAAGTTACCATTAGAGGATGCATTGGAAACCATGTCAAATGACCCCGTGCTTGATAGTATATCAGAGAAGGTGTCAATTGTTCGTCCATATTTGGCAGACACAGTATTTGAAGGATTACTGAAATCCATTATTCAGCAACAGATTTCCTATCGTGCAGCGAATGTCATAACAAAACGCATTGTTATTGGCCTTGGAACAGGCATTTCTGATGAGTCATATCATCAATTTCCTTCAGCTTCTACAATTGTGTCTGCAGGAGTAGATATGCTTCGTTCATTTGGCATTGGATACAAAACGGATTATGTCTTTGACCTGTGTATAATGATCGAAAAAGGGGAGCTGGATCCTGAGAGTCTCATGGGCCTTCAATACGATGAAGTCCATGAAATTTTGGTTCCAATTCGAGGAATAGGAGACTGGACTATTCAGGCACTTTCAATTGCAGGACTGGGAGATTACAGTACGTTTCCTTACGGAGACCTCGCCATACAGAATATTCTTGGCAAACTCTATCAGGCAGGTAGACGTTATTCCAAAAAAGAAGTTATTGAATTCGCGGAAGCAAAAGGGGAGCAAGGACCTCTCATTTTGTATTTACTCATGTGTGCTGATGCGTTGGGATTCATCGCGAATAGACCGTAGCACATAATCCATAAAAGGTGAGAAACTCCAAAGAAACAGGATAGCTTAGGTGACCTACATTGGCAACAATAGGGAAGAAGAACACAAAGACTTGGCGGATAAGGTCAATGTTCCTTAAGGAAATTCATCTTATTCGAAAAGACAAGTTTGCACTATTACTAGTGTTTGCTCTTCCAATAATGATCATGGGGACAATGTATGTTGCTATTAATCAGGGGTCAATTGCTCAAATCAATCAAGATACCGGAAAGAATGTAGACGCAATTGTTATCGCAGTTGTGGATGCAGATCCTACTGATACTTTTCCTAATGAGGACCTATCAGCTAATTTTACTTGGTACTTAACCCAAAGCCCGGAATTTATTGTGTTAATGTATGACAATGAAGATGCTGCAAGAATCGCACTATATCAGGATGCTGTCAAAGCGTATGTTGTGGTTCCATATGGATTTGAAGGTAACATCACAGGAGATATTCCAGCCTTTGTTGATTTGCATGTAAGTAGTTCAGACCTCAACACACAGATGAATATTTTCGGCTCCTTTTCTGGTGTCGTGAATGATTTTCGTTATGACCATGGATGGATCAAGGGAGAGATAGCCACTGTTAGAGTTGGCGAGTTTGAGCCATCCGGTGATTCTACTGCAGCCACATTCGGTGTCTTTATGCTCGTTTTTGGGGTTTTTGTCGCAGTTTCAGCTACTGCTGCTCAGGCAATAGTGGGTGATATCCCTCTCAATAGAATGCTACTGACACCCTCCACAAAGATGGAAGCCATTTTGGCAAAGACTTTAGCTTATTTTGCGATTGGTGCCTTCCAAGGTGCTGTTCTTCTTGGACTCTGGATGGTTATGTTTGCGATTGTACCTAACACATCTCCGCTGGTGATTCTATTCATTCTGTGGTTGATGTCCTTGTCTGGATCAGCCTTGGGAGTCCTGATTTCAACAGTTGTTTCCACCAGATTGCAAGCAAACCAATCATTTCTCTTCCTATTATTTGGTTCATTAATTGTAGGAACTGGGCTTGTTGACGTTGGAATAATAGATGAGGTGTTTCCCGTTAATCTTGGACGTGTGATGATAGTAGACACAGCATTCAAGGGAATCGTTCTGACTGATTTCATGAGTGAAATCTTCATAATATTAGCAATGACACTCATATTCATTTTGATGGCCTGGGGAATCTATGTGAAGAAGACATCTTTGGCATAGAGCTAGAATATCTACATCAGCAAGACCAATAAGCCCTCAAGCCAAGTGGACTCTACCCTTTTGGAGGATTCAAGATGGTAATCAAGGTAATAGAATTAATTGGAGAGAGTCCCAACAGTTGGGAAGAAGCAACAAAGGATGCCCTCGCTGTAGCTGCTAAGAGCGTTCGTGGAATAGTGGGAATTGATGTAGACCATTTCACTGCCAAAGTAGTTGAAAACAAAATTACTGCTTTCAGAGCTAACGTTCGGATAGCCTTCAAGTATGAAGCATAATCTACCCGAGTTTGATTATGTATTGCTAGAGAGAGGTCGGTCCTCATCGTCCTCTCCTAGTGCCTTTCTTTTTAGAAACCAAAGAATGCAAAGACCACAACAGCAGCATTGTTGACCCCATGTGCAACAGTTGGGCCGATAATGGAGTACTGCCTTCTTTGTGCAAGAAAGCCCATAAACAGTCCCAATACGAATCTTGCGGCTAATCCGAGGATATCAAGATGCATTGCCGCAAAGATGAAAGATGTAACGACTAACGCGAGAATCTTGTAACTGCCATATCGATCTCTAAAGAATATCTCCATTCTTCGCTGCAGAAACCCTCGGAAGAGCAACTCTTCAGTAAATCCAACTACCAGAAACATCACAATAATCCAAGCAGCGAGTTCTAGCCAGTCGCCACTAGCAAAGAGGTAGCTCCCATCATCAATCTCTGAAGTATCTACACCCAAAGATACAAACCAAGTAATGACAACATTTGATACAAGCATCATTACTCCAAAAATAAATCCTAAGCCAATATCTTTCGGCAACTCAGGAATTTTCGAATTGATCGCTCTGACTCTGATTCTAATCGTTCGACCAGCACCCACAGTAAAATCGTATATTGAATCCTGAACTTCTCTACGCTTGGGAATCTTAATGCCTATTGACCCTAAGCTGTATCCATGTCGGCGGATGTACCACAAAGGTGGAACGATGAAACCGAACTCTGCAACCGTCAATAGTAAGAAAACATAGGGCGCGAATTCGATTTGACCAGTATATAGATCGATACCGATGTATCCCATTGCCAACAGAGGTAGTTCAAGAATAATCGTGATACCGAATGTAATAGCAAATCCTAATCCTGAAAGGAGAAGAATACGGAATAGTTTGTCCCCTGAAATCTCTCGCTCAATCTCCTTTCCGGGTTCAAAGATTTCGATTCCAGAGTACTCGTCTACTTCGTACTTATCGGGGTCGTCCATGACCAAGGGATGATACCTCAAAGCTCCACATGCTGCAGATGAAATAAGGGTTTAGATGCACGTGACTGATTGCTGTTTCCGCATATTCTTTATCAGTGGGATGTGACTTGCTTCTGAACGATACTTGGTTGATGAGGCATATACTGTGGATGACATAATCGATGATGTTGTTCCAAATCGAGGAAAAGCACTCTTAGTCATCTCAATGATTATCGTTTCCACAACCTTCGCATTCCTTATCTTACCGAGAACTTTCGGGCCACCTGAGCTTACAGTTCGCGTTGCAGTCATTGATTCCGGGATTGCAGTTGATAGTCTCTTGGATCTTCACACTGTATCCGCAAAGAGTTTCATCACTCATGAGAACGGCTATGTGATTTCAGATAATACAACTACTGATTCGAGGCCTCTAGGTAGTAAGCATGGGACGTATGTAGCGCGAATCGTTGTTCAGAATGCTCCAAATTCTGCAATAATAAATGCAAAGGTCGTAAATGAAAATAATAAAGCAACAGCTCTAGCTATTCTTGCCGCGATTAGATGGGTAGTAATCGAACAGGATTGCGATGTTATTAATCTCAGTCTGGGTGGTACTCCAACTGACATCGATGGACTTGAAGAAGTTGTAAAGTGGGTATTTCAAAAGGGGATTACTATTGTTGCGGCATCAGGTAATAATGCGCAGGGTGGATTGACAGGAAGCTCTGTTGAATCTCCAGCGGTATACCCTGAAGTTATCGCAGTAGCTGCAGTTGATGAACAAGAAATACCTTACGACTTTTCAGGGATTGGTCCCATTGTCAACAGGTCAATAAAACCGGATATCTCTGCATCTGGATATTACTCAGATGCAACCGTCAATTTGCTAGGAACAAGCTTCGCTGCTCCAGTTGTGACAGCTGGAGTAGCGGAACTAATACAATATTGCAAAGAGAATGAATGGACTTGGACACCAGGTATGATCAAGGCAACTCTCCTTTCAAGTGCAAAATATCTTGGATACCCACCGTGGAAGATTGGTGCTGGACTCTTAGACGTCGCATCGGCAAAGAGGTATCTTGAGAGTACAGAGAAGAAAAACGGATTGCCACTCATGGCTTGGATCACCCCGAATTTAGGCATATTCGATTTTGAAAGATGGTTTCTTAATACATCGATTCCAATCCGAGCAAGTATCTTTGCAAGCAGCAACGAATCATTCTATGTAAGAATAACTGGAATTGCTCGTCCCTGGATTATATCTCCAGAGGAAATCTATGTGAATCAAAGTGCAGAGCTAGCCCTCATTATCAATGTACGTTCATCAATAGCTTGGGTAAATGTACAGGCGCAGATTACATTACAATCGGAGGATTATCATACGATATGGTCAAAGGTTAGCTTTGATGCGACACCATCCCTCTATGACATTAAAATCGCATTTGATTTCACCCATACCCCTTGGTGGATGGATTCAATCTTTGGTCAGTTTCGAGAATTTTATTCTGGTGTTTCAAGACAGGGACTGGCAATTGAGGAGATTAGAAATCGACGGGAAATTACATTTGAGAAACTTCGGGAGTTTGACGCCATTATTATCTTGGATCCCTGTGGTTGGGAATTTATCGAGGTTGGAGAAACAAGCGAACCGTTTAGTTCGATTAGATATAATCAAGCCGAACTCGATGCATATAGGACCTACTGGGAGAAGGGAGGTAATATCATGGTTGCTGGTGGAAGCAATAGTAGCATTGATGTTGCAGGAGCTAATGAACTGCTAGCGATATTCAATATATCCTTCAATTATGATTCTGTACCTCTAACAACTTTTGTTGTAAACGGTGTAGCGAATGCAATTAGTATCATAAATATCTTGAATCATCCAGTCACAGAGAGAATAACTTCTTTCGATTACAATGGAGCAAGTATAGAAACGAATGGAAATCAGACTGTACTTGCGCGAGAGGTTTTTACATGGATAGATGAAGATGGTGTGATTCGTACCGCCCTGAAACCAGTTCTTGTTGTAGATGAAGGAAGAATTTCTGCAAGACTGATTGTTACAGGTAGTAATTTCTTCATTGATAATTGGGGCTTAGATGGAAAATATGGATCCCAAGATAATTCGAGAATGATGTTACAATGCATCTATTGGTTGACACACATGCCGGGATTCTAAAGCAGTGGTGCAATCTTCTCAGTGGCAACCTTTGCTGCATAAACAAGCAGACCTGCTTTCATATCTTTTCTCGCGGCAAGAACAAGGATGGCCTTTTCACCCGCACCCTTCATGATGATAAGTCCTTTCGCATTAGTAATTAGAATCTCTTCGAGGGTACCCTGTTCCAATCGTTCTGCGGCAAGATCTGCAACACCTAAGATTGAAGCAGACATTGCAGCAATCTCAGCCTCCTCAAGTCCTTGAGGTACTGCAGATGAGATGGGTAGTCCTTCCTTGGACAGTAAAAGCCATGCGCGAATGCCTGTAGCTAGAGCTGTAGCTTCCTCCATAATTGCACGGAGCTTCTCTTGCAGTTCCTCGAAACCTGGATCGAACACTCTCTTTTACCACTCTCATCATACTGACTGATATCAGTTGTAGATTTGCGCAATAATAAAGTTTGCTTGAATAGGCGTAAGGATTAAGGCCTGTGAAGTAAATTCATATTTCAGCAAGAGGAAAAAGCCATGCCCTCAGTACATAAGATTCTACCTGATCATCCTACTCGGGCTCGTATTCAATGGAAGGAAGGAATTAGGGTACTTGGAGTATCAGAGAGCTTTCAAAAAGGGGAACGGAAAAGCTATGTTGCAGGGGTTGTGATGAGAGGCGATCTTCGTATTGATGGGTTTAGTTTTTGTAGTCCCACAGTAGGCGGTTTGGATTCCACTGAGAGTTTACTTGAGATGTATGATCGGTTGCACAGACAGGATATCAAAGCATGGTTACTTGGTGGCAGCATTATCTCGTGGTTTAATCCAATCGATATTCATTTACTAGCAAAAGAAACCGAGATACCCGTAGTATGCGTTTCATATTGGCCATCTGAAGGTCTTGAAAAGTATGTCCGAGAATATTTCCCTAATGATTGGGAACATAGGATGAGTAGGATTGATGCATTAGGAAATCGACAGGAGATTACAATGGACCATGGATATTCAGTATTTATTGTCATGGCTGATATTGACCTTAGATCAGCGACTAGTTTGGTGGAACACTTCACACATAATGGTCGAGTTCCAGAACCGATTAGGGTTGCTAGACAGCTTGCTGCCAGTTTCCGACAGTACCAGACAGATTTCAGAGGTGAGTAATCCTTCTGCTGAAATTATAGGTTCCCTTCATGCTCTTTAAGGAGAATTTTGTATATTCCTGTAACAATTTCAAGCTCCAAGACTTGAATCGATTCACGACTTGAAATGAAGAATTGATTCAGTGTTGTTGCCTTAGCACCACCCCGCTCAAGAGCTATTGCATGTAGCAGCATATCAAGGAAATCAGCACCCTTCACTATTCGACTCTCAATTGTTACACCGTCGTCTAGATCATTTAGCAAAGTATTTGCATTCTCTTGAAGAGTCTTAATTGGAGGAAGAATATCTACGAGTGCAGCAAATTCCGCCCTCCGTTTTCCTTCCTTCAAGTCGTTGCCCCCCAAGGTTACGGCAGGACGAGGTATATCTGATATTATAGATTCAGGTAAGTCATGCAGCATTGCCATTGACAGAACTTTTGCTATGTCAACATTTTCACCGATAGATATTAGATGCATTGATAGCAACCAGCTTAGAAACGTCGTGCCCCAAGCATGCTCTGCAATGGATTCTTTGCGGGAGAGTTGAACCCCAGCAATGTTCCATCCTGTTCGTTCCAGTCTTTTCATTGACTCAGCATGCATGAAAGATTTTATGATATCCTCGGGAAGCATTCAAAATCACAACCAAGTTAGAAGAAAACGTAAGGAGGGGGAAAAACCCCCTCACTTAGAAGGACCTATGGAATTACCAAACTTGGATTGTTCACAATCCAGTCTCGGTAGAATACAAGAGCAGCAATCATCTCTTCAGTCATATACGTAGAGCTGTACTGGAACTCAGTGATATTGACTCCACCGTTCATCAAGTTATACTCTAGGAGCTCATTACTAGGAAACTCATTCCACATTGTCTTGTTTACGATGTCATAAAATGCCAAATCGGTACGTGCAAGAGTACTTGTCGCGATCCAACTTGGTGCAATAGGAATGTCAGGGTCCACTGTTCCAAAATAGTCTTGATCACCTTCGGCGGCAATTACCAGTGGCATTCGTCCTATTTCCAGTGGACTAAAGGCCGCCTCTGCAGCTATCATTCCAGCTCTAACTCCAGGCATGCTTGCACGAACGGGTGCGAATATGAGTGAAATTCCACTACCAAACATAAGTTCGGTGATTATCTGTGCCTGAGCGGTGTTATTCCAGCTTCCGATATAATTGATGTCAGTTATTGTTACACTGAGATTGTAAGTAGCATTTGCAGCTTGCACGCCCTGAATGAAACCGTTAATCATCGGAAGAAGCTCGGGATCGTCCTCTTGAGCAGCTAGAATACCAATCTCGCCTTCAAAACCCACCTCACTCCCGTAGTATGGCTGTTCGCTTGCGAGAAATGCAGCAACTACACCACCAAGGAACCCACTCTGTTCACTTGCGAACACTGAAGATGCAACGTTATCAAGTGGTATGTCAGCACCAATTATCCCAAATTTCTGAGTAGGATGGAGTGTTGCAACAGTCTGGACCGCAGGAGCCATCTCTGCGCCTATCGCGAGTATGATATCGTAGATACCCAACGTAGCTAGACTTTCCAGTTCTTGTTGTGCTTCTGTTACAGTTGTTGGTAGTTCATCAGGGATGTAATACTGTACTGAAATGTCTCCAGCTAATTCATTCATCCCTTCTAATACATTATCAGCAAAGCTCATATCTCCAAAACCGGGAGACATTACTACCACCGCAATTTTGGATGGTTCGTACGGATTGGCAACCAAAATCATGGTTCCTACACCGCCGAAAATTATGCCAATAATGATCAATGAAATTATCATGTTGGACCTTGAGCTCACAATGCTTCCTCCATGGTCAATTGACCTCCTCGCTATGGCTCGGATTTAAACTTGTTGGCCTGTGTAGTGAGAATCTAAATACTCATCTTAGAAGGGGATTCCTCGGTTTTCAGTGAGAGTGACGTATAAATACTGCGAGTGTATTGCTAAGAAAAGAGTAGAATACAGGTTAGGAAAATGCCCGGTGAAATTCTTGGTGAGGTTGCAGGCCTTCTTGAAGAGGCACTCAACATTCACACATCTGTTCGTTCTGTTGTCCTCTGTACTCGAGAAGGAGTAGTAGTAGCCTCAGTATCGCGCGATGAAGAACTAGATCCAACAATACTCTCCACTGTATCTGCTGCGTTGGTCTGGGCAAGCATTACGACTATGGGAAGTGTAGGGGGTACAAGACCGACACATCTCGTACAATCAACTCCGGTTTCAAGAATTCTAACCGTTCTGCAACACCATTTCCAGCTAGTTGTTGTTATTTCTCGTGCAGATGATTCCGGGCTTCTCATTGAAAATGTCCTTCCCACTTTTCAATCAATTGGGACTAGAGTAGAAATCTTGATGAGCTCTAGGAAGGGATTCAAGACTGGCACCATCTTAGGTCGCATTGTAGAGGCAATTCCTGACATTTCCCAAGCAATGGTTCTTACCGCAGAAGGATTGCCAATTGGTTCAGTTGGTTTTCAGAACGATATAGAAATGGCGGCCTTAGTGGGATCAATCTTTGCAAATGGCCTGACGTATTCGGACCTCACAGAAACCATCTACATCAGTTCGGAAGACAACAATGTCATTGTCCAACGAGTGGATGAGAAACGTCTTCTTGCAGTCGTATGTAAGGGAGATAACTCGGAAAAAATTAGCGAGCAAGTGAAAAACGTAATCGATTCGGAAGTTTAATCCTCTGTTTCGCTGTCGTCATCAGCATCGATGTTTTCGTCATCATCTTCGTCAACGAAATCGAATTGCCACTCTCTAAGATTGATGCGAATATAGCAATCCTTTCCTTTCTCAGGACAATCAATGCGAATCAAAACTTGTTCAGAGGTAGATTCTCTAATCTCAGGATTCAGACATCCATCCTCAAGTTTTTCCATTAGAAATAGAACATACGCCTCAGAGATTGTATTTAGTGACCCCTTCATTAGGGCACTTCCTAAATCAGCAAGATTGTGTTTCTTCTTGCGTCCGACTCGCTCTACCTTGAGGAGACCGACAACTTCCATTCGTGAAACATGCCACCGTATAGTATCATGATGCACTCCAAGATTCTCAGCCATTTGCTCTTGGTAGCATCCAGGGTTGTTGACAACGAATGCAAAAACTTTGCGAGCAGTTACACTTCTCAATGTCAGATATGCCATCTCGGCTTCTTCTGATCGGAGCATTTTTGGATAATAGAGCCTTTTGCCAGCGAACTTGATAGACTTCACTAGACCTTCACGTTCAAGAATTCTGAGATGCCAGGTGAGAGTACCTAGTGGACTCTCAAGTAGATCCACCAATTCTAATAGGTAGGTGCCTGGGTTCTCACAGAGGATCTGATACAGATCACGCCTAAAGGGATGGAGCAGCAATGTGAGTCTTTTCTGCCGGCCCATTATTAATTCTCATCTCTCTACTTCTAAATCTGAAAAACGATGATAAAAGCACATTGGAACATTGCGAAACATAAGTGTTTGTGAAGATACGTACAAGACAGAATTCTTATTACTCAATCGATGCATGGCCGCAGTGAGACACTCTAAGAGAGGATACATCATGTGCGGAATAACTGGGATTGTCGGTCGATCTCGAAATGATATAGGTAGAATTCTAGTGGAGTGTAGTAGAAAACTTACCTATCGAGGTTATGACTCGGTTGGAGTGGCTGCAGTTAATAACGGGAAAGTCGACCTGAGAAAGAATGTTGGCACTGTCGATGCTGTAGATAGTGAGTTGGGTCTCTCAGAGATGATAGGAGATAGGGGTATAGCCCAACTCAGATGGGCTACCTATGGGGCACCTACCATTATTAATGCACAACCTCATTTCGGATGCGAAGAAGTGTTCTATGGAGCTCACAATGGAAACTTACACAATTACTACGAATATCGCAAAGAGCTTGTGGAAACAGGTCACATAGTTCGATCTGAGAACGATGGTGAGCTATGCGTTCACGCAGTCGATAAATATTATGAGTCAACGGGAGATATGTTCGATGCAGTCCGTTTCTCAACTAGAGATCTCAAGGGAGCATTTGCTTTTGCAGTGGGACGCGCTGATGAGCCTGAGATTTATGCGGTAAAGATGGGATCATCTCTTGTAGCAGGAATCGCTGAAAATGATACAATTGTTTCAAGCGACTTGCCATCAATTCTCCCTCTTACAAACAATGTTCTATACTTACAGGATAGTGAAATGGTTGTCTTAACTCCTGACGAGGTGAAGGTGTATCGTGTGGAGGATGGCAAACAACTCAATAGGATTCCTGAGATCAGTAATGTTGACGCTAGAGCCGCAGAGAAAGGCGGATATCCTCACTTCATGCTTAAAGAGATTCATGAGCAACCTCAAATCGTTAGAGATGTAATGGGATTAATCCAGAAATCGAAGCCAGAGAAATGGATTCAGATGATTGAGGATGCTTCAAGCAGATACCTTGTGGCATGTGGTTCGTCACATAATGCCGGGATCGTCGGGACGTATTTCTTCAACAGGTTGGCTGGAGTTCCAATAACTCCAGTAATCGGCGGCCAGTTCGAGCCAATGTGTGGGAATACTCTCACTGATGAGAGTCTGTGCATATTAGTATCACAAAGTGGCGAAACAAAAGACATCCTCAATGTCTTGAACCATGTGAGAAACAATAACTTGGGTAAGACATTGGGAATTCTGAATGTTGTTGGTAGCACGTTGATGTTCAACGCAGATTCATACATTCCAATGGCTTGTGGATACGAAATCAGTGTTCCCGCAACAAAGACCTACTACTCGCAATCAGTGATATTTGCTTACCTTGCTACTCGATTAGGGGAGAGGAATGGACATCTTGATTCTCAAGAGGCAAAACAGTTCATTCATCAGCTTGAAAACGAATTACCAATACTGACTCAAAAAACGATTGATAAGACGGGGATTCTTACAAAGGATTTAGCGAGAACTCTCATGGATACCCCAGATCTTTATTGTCTTGGTTATGGTTTAACTGATGGAGTTGCTCGTGAGGGTGCTTTGAAGATTAAGGAGATATGCTACAATCACTGTGAAGGAATGTATAGCTCTGAATTCAAACACGGACCTCTGAGTATAGTTACAGATGGATATCCCGTAATCTTCATAACAACGACAGAAGACTCGTGGATGATTATCAACCATATTAACGAGGTTGCCTGCCGTGGGGGGAGAACAATAATCGTCGGAGAGAGAGAAGAGAAACTAGAACCCTACGTTGCTAATACGATCGATTACCTAGAAGTACCAAGTTCCAGTCCTCTACTGAACCCACTTCTTGATGTCATTCCCCTTCAACTACTAAGCTATTATCTATCAGTAGATAAAGGTATTAATCCAGATCTTCCACGCAACCTGTCAAAAACGCTTACAGTTGATTAAGGGAGCTATTCAAACTCCCCACCAGATTCACCAATTCGAATTGCACGCATTGCTGAATCGGTTACACTCTGAGCGTCATATCCAGAGCGGATGTTAGTAACTTCGTCATTGTTCACTTCAAAGACTCCAAGTAGATGGTTCTTGTCGTCGAGTACCCATTGACCATAGATATTTGGACCATCAGAAATCTCGCATTCCAATAGACCTAATGAGCCAGCACCTGACCACCAACTTACGCAGCTATCTG